>JAGLWO010000001.1 GCA_023133395.1 Candidatus Cloacimonadota bacterium
CTGCTATCTTTATCGAATAGTTCCTGGAGCAAATTGGATTATCAGTTTAGTAATTTTATTATTTATTGGATTTTTCACTTTTGGACCTCACGTGCTTCTTGTAGCTGCATTACCGGCAGATCTGGGCACAAGAAAAGCCGCATCTTCTGTAACTGGTTTTATCGATGCTATGGGTTATGTTGGTGCAAGTTTAACAGGCGTTGGAACAGGTTATTTAATCGACAATTTCAGTTGGAATGCAGCTTTTGGATTCTGGATTTCCGGAGCAATACTCGCTGCAATTATGATTACATTCGTCTGGAAATATGAATTAAAAAAAGTGTAAAATAAATTTCCTATTAAAATCCTTATAATCATTTGTTGTTTATAAGGATTTTTTTATTTACTCTAACTTGAATTATCCAGAGTACAATCATCCAGATATTTGCCAATCCAATTGTATAAATAAAGAAAATTATCGGTCTGAACAAAATCGCTGATATAATAAATACAAAAGCATGTGCAGTAGGTCCAATCCAGAACCAGAGACGTATTAACATATTGTTGGCACTATAATACGTTTCACGGTCATATTCTTCTTTTTCATCTAAATGAAAAACTTGAAGATGTGAATATCCCAGATAGATAGCGATAAGAATCTTATCCAGAAGTTTTCCTTTTTCATGTTCTATTTTATCCAATTCTTCGGTAAAATGCTTTTTCTCTTCCCAGGTGGATTTAATTTTCCCAAGACCATGAGCCATAAATTCATTTCTATAGTAATCTACAAGCATGGCATGAAAAATCTGGCTGGCAGCTGCTATGATAAGAAGTGTCCAATGAGACATTGAAAGAGAAAAGGAAAGTTGGTAATTTGCATTAGATAAACCAATTCCTAGACCAACATAAACTGATATTCCAACAACATAATCAGCAAATCCGTCAATAATGCGTCCAACAGCAGTTCCACTATTTTTCAAGCGTGCTATCATTCCATCCACACAGTCCAGAACCATACTCAAAAAGTATAATCCCCCGGCAATTACAAAGAAGGTTAAAGTTCCTCTGGAAAAGAAAAAGCCACTTACCAATCCAACCAGAATAACTACTAAAGAAACCTGATTTGGAGTAACATTTGTGGGATATAACATTTTTACAAATATAAAGGCAAGAGGTCTTAGAATATAGAGCGTTAGGGTTTCATCAAAAATAGCATGCTTTATTGATCTTTTAAAATCTTTAAACATTCTGATGTTGTATTCTGTGAAGTTGTTTCTTACTTTTTTATTCTTAGACATTTGCTTATTTAAAATCCTTTTTCTGCAATAGTTCCATTATCAATACTAGGATCAAACTCAGGATCAGGCACCCGCCAGTTTCCATAATTCAGATCAAGATATTCTTCCACGTGAGATGGAATTTTAACCTTTCTTCCTTCCCAGGTTATTGTATCCAGATTATCGAAAAACTTGCTTTCAGAGTGTTTCAGTGCATTCATTATTATCCAGTGCATACGATCTTCAACTTTATATTTACAAAATAGATCAATATGAAAATTTATTTGAAATAACCTTTCAAAGGGTGTTTTCAATTTTAATGAACGGAATCTTCCCGGTAGCCATAAACTTGAAGTCATTTTTCTTTTCACAACGAATACTGGAAAAAATTTATACCTGATCTTCCAGACCTTTTCTGCATATTCTCCTGGTATCCCCATATCAGCATCGTGGTCCCAGGGTAAGAGGTCTCCGTCACGAATTATTCCCAGCAGGGTTCCCTCATCTAACCAGTAGGGAATATTGTTTTTATCCAGGATTTTAATTGTATATAAAATCAATTTTTTCATCCGAACGAAATATTTACCCTGCAATTGGATTCTTTTCTTTATATATTTTTTTATTCTTTTCTTAGTAGGAATTTTTTTAATAGTTTCATCATCAACTATTGAGTGATCGTGAATACTGCTTATCCAGTATTTCTGTACTTTTTTCCAGTTTCCGTACCTTGCTTTCAGATAATTTTCCACATCAGAGGGAATAGGATATTCCTGGTCATTTATATTGATCTTATCTAGATTTTCAAAATAATGAGAATGCACCCATTTACAGCTTCTTTTATCTACCCAAATGTATTTATCGTTTTTTTTGTATTTAAATGTTATCCTTATTTTTAATCCTGCCTTGCTGCTTCTTTTCCATTTTTTTAAAATCACAATCTTTGAAAAGTCATTCGGAATCCATTTTCTTCCAGAAAGATCAATTACTTCTTTTAGTCTGTATTGGGGTGCGAATTCCTTTTCAAACGCTTTAAATTTTTCAAAGTATTTTCCTGGAATTGAGATATCGATATTTTTATGCAATGGAATACTCTCCCCATCTCGTACGATACCCAATAAAGTACCAGAATCCAACCAGAAAGGAATTTTATACTTATTTAAAATCCGAATTGTTTTTATAAACATCCTGCTGCTAAGTTTTCCGTTGACTTTCATTAATCCTCTGTGGCAGATAAATTTAGAATTGGTTATTAATTGTCAAGATTATTGAATTTATTCTCTTTTGAGTATAGACTCGTAAATCAGAGAGTAGTTTTTCTAAAACAAGGATATTTTAATTATTGACAACTAACCCGAATGAAATATAAAAAAATTAATAATTAGTTTTTCAAATATTTGAAAGGAAAGATTATCATTATGATCCATAATCTTCTTAAAGATAAGCAGGTCATTTTAGCTTCAGCGTCCCCCAGACGAAAAGAAATATTTAATCTTATTGGTATTAATGCTCTTCAAATGCCTGCCTATATCGATGAAGATGTCATTAATAATAATCCCCGTAAATTAGTAAAACTTCATGCAAAAAACAAGGCAATAGAAATTAGAAAAAAGGTCCAAAGTGAATATGTTATTGTAGCTGCTGATACTATTGTTTACCATAATAACGAAGTTTTAGGTAAGCCAAGAAATGTATATCAGGCTGCAGAATTTCTAACCAGGCTTTCTAATTCTTATCACTACGTTTATACTGGTGTAGCCATTGCATATAAACACCAATTGATTTCTGATTTTGAAAAAACACGGGTTGAGTTCAAACCTCTTACTGCTCAGGAAATTGAAGAGTATATCAAAACGAAGGAACCTCTTGATAAAGCCGGAGCATATGGAATTCAGGGATTTGGATGTCAATTCATAAAAAGACTTTCTGGCTGTTATTTTAATGTGATGGGGTTTCCAGTACAATTATTTTACGAAATGCTAAAAAAAATATTATGAAATTATTGAATAATGCAAAATTTTATTCTATGCGTAATGAAGGTGATTTATTTTCTGCAGTCTTAGTAGATAATGATAAGATTAAAGATATATTTACAAATATTCCAGATATAAAAAATGTGGAGAAAATAGACCTTAATGGTTCTTATGTTTATCCTGGTTTTATCGATACTCATACTCATTCTTTTGAAGGTGGATTATATAGTTTTGGTGTTAATCTGGAAGATGCAAAATCATTAAATGAAGTATTTGCAAAATTAGCAGAAACAGAACCAATCAGTGGTAAAATTCTTGCATTCAAATTTGATGAAAACAATATCAAAGAAAAAAGGTTCCCAACTTCACAAGAACTCGATAAAATTTTTCCTGACATCCCTGTATTTCTGAGAAGAGTCGATGGACATTCCTGTGTTATCAATACTATTGCAGCAAAACAAATAGATTGGGAAAAGCTGCTCCCTGACAACTTCAATGGATACTTGAATAAACGCCTGAATGGAAAAGCATCAAACTGGTTTCAAAAGAATATTACGGATGAATACATATTACAGACTTATAAAAAAGCAGCTGAGCTTGCTATTAAGACAGGGCATACAACCGTTCATACGATGATTGGAGATGCTAAATCTGACATAAAACATTTGAAACTGATAGAAGACAATATAAACTCGTTTCCAGTTGATTTTGTCCTCTACCCACAAATAACGGATGTAGATAAAACCCTTGAGCTTGGCTCCCCTAGAATCGGGGGATGTATTTTGGCAGATGGTTCTTTCGGTTCCCATACTGCAGCGCTATTAGAGCCCTATAACGACCAACCAGATAACTTCGGATGTCTATACCATTCAGATGAATTCTGGGAAAATTTTATTAGAAAAGCTCATAATAATAATCTTCAGATTGCTGTTCACTGCATCGGAGATGCAGCAATTTCTCAAATCCTGAAGTTTTATGAAAAAGTGCAAATGGAGCAACCTAAAGACCTCCGGCATGAAATCATTCATAATGAACTTACTTCTGATGAAATACTCGATAGAATTGCACAAACCAGAGTTAGTGCAGTAATGCAACCTACGTTCGATAGACTCTGGGGTGGAGAAAACGCACTCTATGAAACAAGATTGGGAAAGGAAAGAACTTTCAGAACCAATAGACTTGCTTCAATATACAATCGTGGCATATTGCTTACTGGTAGTTCTGACTGGTATATAACAGAAATGAATGCTCTCAAAGGAATAGATGCTGCAGTTAGAATTCACAATGAAAATGAAAGATTAACACCTTATCAGGCAGTAGAGATCTATACAAAAAATGCAGCAAGGCTCTCATTTGATGAAGATAGACTCGGTACAATTGAAATTGGAAAGCAGGCTGACATGGTTTGTTTGAATGAAGATATATTTAGCTCCGAATCAATTACTGATATAAAAATAAAATATGTTATAAAAAAAGGTGAAATAAAAGAACTTTAAAATTTTCATTTGACACTTTATATCTATCTGAATAAGAAATATTCAAAAAATGACCGGGAAACTTATGGATAAATTTCAAATCAGAAAGTTGTTTCAATATGTCTTTTTAGGAATCTGGCTACTATTGCTTCTATATCTGATTCCTATCAAAATTCACACCTGTCATCAATTCTGTCCATATTCTGTTATATGCTTTGGACCAATGATTTTTAGAGGTTTGTCAGTTTACTTTATTGCAGTTATCATTGGTTTAATTATATTGATATCAACTATCTTTATAGGCAGAAGGTTTTGCGGGTATATTTGCTTTTTAGGGACTATACAGGAATATATTTTCAAGCTAAATCCATTTAAAACCAAAACCCGAATTTCTCATAAATTAGATAAACACATTAAGATTTTAAAATACTTAGTTCTTATTATCACACTTTACATGTCCATTGCTCTAATTCAATATTTGTATATGCAGTTCTGTCCTATTGTGATTTTATCATTTCCGGGAGCCATTAAGAAGTTAGGGATAATAACCCTTTTAATATTATTCATCGGTGGCTTTTTTATCGAAAGATTCTGGTGTAGATATTTATGTCCCTATGCAGCTTTGATGAATGTATTTCAGTTTTTCGGGAAGTTGTTAGGCATCAAAAAGCATATGATAAATCGAAATTGGGAAATTTGTGTTGATTGTAATATCTGCATTGAAAACTGTTCGATGAATATAGATATTTCCAAATATGAAGAAATATCAGACCCCAATTGTATTCATTGTTTAAAGTGTATTAAATTCTGTCCTAAAGCAAACTGTATTTCTTATTAATAAAAAAGCACCCGAAATTAATCGGGTGCTTTTTCTTAATTATCTGTTTAACTTATGGATTAATTCTTACGATTCTAAATCCAATGCTTGTATTAACTCTTCCATATTCAAGGTTAGCTTTACACTTACTTCTATTGGCATTTCGAAGATGATATGCTTCATATTCCCAGCTCCCACCTCTAAGTACTACTCTTGTACAATCATCAATATCATCTGAAGGTCCAGTTGGATCAGTAACCGGGTTAGTAGAATAATAATCAGCATCATATTCATCGTTACACCACTCCCAGAGGTTACCACTCATATCATAAGTATCCAATTCATTAGGATCTTTCTGTTTAACCTCATGTGACTCACCATTAGCATTTCCATAATGCCATGCTATGTCATCGACATTATTACTACCGCTGTAAGTATAATTACCGCTATTATTCCCACCTCTTGCAGAGAATTCCCATTCAGCTTCAGTTGGCAGTCTGTAACCTTCTGCTCCGTACACATCGCAGCTCCAGTGCCAGTTCCTGTTGTTTGTCCAAGAATAAAGCGTATTTAAGTAATCAATTTGACTTAACCAGTTTGCATATACAGCACCACCAAACCATTTAACACCATCCATCGGATGATTCTCCATACTGGTTGTCACTTTAAAGATTTTATCAATATGATCAAAGCTAACTTCTGTATTATCTTCGTTAATAATTCCTGAAAAATCTACCGCATCAGCAGCATAACCACTTACATTATTTAAATTATACACTTCCTTAATTTTTCCTTTACCTAAAGCCCAGTTCAGGACTTCACAATACTCCTTATTGGTAATTTCACACTCTCCAAGTTCAAAGGAATGGGTTAATGTTACAGTGTGAATTGGTTGCTCATCATCATCACCATCTTCACTACCCATCTCAAATGAACCTGCTGCTACATTTACCAGGTCTGGAGGATTATCGAAATCAAATGAGAGTGTCGTTGTTTCTAATATATCAGAATAACTACTATATCCAACCGGGTTTTCTGTTCTCATTCTGTAATAATAAGTAGTAATCTCTTCTTTATCGAAATCAACAAATTCATTAACAGAACCCACATCAACAGAACTGATTTCTTCCCAGTCTGTCTGATTAATAGACCTTTCGATTAAGAAAGCAGTATGTTCACCTGAACCGCATTCCCAGGTCATATCAATCTTATGAGGAGCTTCCTCGCTTATTGAAAGTTCAATAATATCAGGAATACCGTCTCTTACAGTGAATTCCCATACCTCGCTCCACTGGCTTACATCGCTTCTAATTCTCCAGTAATAGGTCTCACCAACAAGAAGCATTTCATTACTTTCTAGTGTATAATCTCTATTTTCCGTGATAATATTAACCCACATTGTATCTGTGAAAGTTTCCTCATGACAAACTTCTGCCCTATAGAAAGTTGAACCAGTAGCACTATCCCATTCTAATCTTGGTAACTGTCCAACCCCAGTCTCATTATTTAGGGGAGTTTCAAGTATAACGGGGGTTGTGGGTGATATAGTTGTAAAATTCCATACTTCACTCCATTCCAGACTATCTCTCTGTACCCGCCAGAAGTACTGTGTTCCACCTTCGAAATCTTCAACCAATAGTGGTATGAAATCGATAGTTTCATCATCATTTTCTCTTATCCTGGAAGCAGTATCACAAGTGATTTCGTCTCCATCATAGTATATATAAGAATCAACAATAGGATCATTAAAACTTGCATTTTCATCAACCTGTATCACATATGTTTGAGCATCGGTATACACATCCCAGGTAAATTGAGTTATAACTCCTACATTTATAGAATCATTAGCAGGACTAACCAGAAGTGGTGAAATGTTTGTTTTAAAGCTTATTGTATCGCTCCACACTGCTGACACATCGCTATTGATTGCCCAGAAGTATTCCTGATTAATTTCCAAGACTCCTGTTTCAGTATATTCATCATCTGTAACAGTTTCATCAATTATCAGATTTGTAAGTGCTGCATCATCAGAAACCCAAATAGTATAGTTATCAGCATTATCGAGAGCCTGCCAATCAAATGTAACTGGAATTTCAACTTCGGTTTCTTCATCAGCAGGAGAAGTGGAAGAATGAGATATATTAACTCCTTTAGTAGTATTTATCGCCCTGACATTACTCCAGTTCTCTTCAGAATTATCTGCTTTAACTTTCCAGAAATATTCCTTATCAGCCAATAGATTTTCTGAATGAACATATTGGGAATTTGAAGTCGTTGCAGAAATAACATCATTTTCAAAATGAATATCTTCTGAGATTTCGATAGTGTATTCGGTTGCCCCATCATAATCTTCCCAGTTAAATGTAGGTTTCAGATGAACATAAGAGTTATTTGGAGGTGAACTAAGAGTAACAATATAGTTTATACCGAAAGTCCAGATATTACTCCAATCAGAGTTGTCACTTTTTACCCTCCAGAAAAAACCTGAAAAGTTTTCAAGGTCTTCCTGAGTCTGATACTCGTTAGTTGTAACTATTTCATTTATTACAAAACCAGTTTCCTCACTGAACATTGTATCCTGTCGTACCTGGAAAATGTATTCTGTAGTATTAGGATAGTCTTCCCACGCAAATAAAGGAGTTAAATCTGAGATGAGAGTATTATTGTCAGGTTCTGATAAATCCAGTTTTGGTCCTCCACCTTGTCTAAAGAACAACATAAAGTCTGCAGGATCATATCCCAGAGAATCAGGCATTTCAGTTGGGTCAAAAGCATACAGAGTGTCTGCTGTTGTTTCTTCCCTTAACCATAGTGACCCATCTACTTCGTTATAATAATAATCAAAGTGATATGTGGCAATATCATCTGTATCAACCGTCCACATCTGATTATCTATGAAATGTAAACTTTCAATATCATCGGGTTCAGAACTGAATACTTCACCACCAAGAGTAACCTTGTGTTTTTCTATACTTAAATAAAATTCCTCAACAAGAAAAGGATAACCAAATTCATCCGAGAATGTCCTCGATATAGTTTTAGAAGGTTTCCTAACTAAGTTACCCTTATTTACCCGAGTTGTTGAAATCTGCTGGTACTCCCAAAGGTCCCACGAATCAATCAGAGTAACTTCCACTTGATCCTTATCAGGTATTTCTACTTCTGTCCCCTTTTTGTCTACACATCCAATAACAATTAATAGTGAAAATATAAGTAATGTTAGCAGAGAATATATAATTATTGACCGTTTCATAATTTCTCCTTTATTATTCCATTTCTATTTCTTCAATGATTTGATTCATTAATAATCTAACCTGATCAGGTACCATATAGGCAAGTGGAAAACCAAAAATGTAACATTTACTTCCACCAGTTTCCTTTCTTAATCCTATTGGTTGTCCATTATACAGGTCATATTCATATTGGGAAGGGTCAAGTAGACCATCCCCGGCTGGTTTACATCCCAATCTATAAATAACAGTGGGTTCGTTAATTAAAAGAGCTTCATCAAAGAATGCAAC
>JAGLWO010000010.1 GCA_023133395.1 Candidatus Cloacimonadota bacterium
AATATTACAGCGATAATAATTGGAATTAGTATCATAAGTTACCAATATTCTTGTGGAGGTCGTTCTGTGAATAAAAAATTATTTTTATCTAGATTATTATCAATAATAATGGGTATTCTATTCAAATTTAATTGGGTTTTCAAGGATTTTAACATTTGCGAATTGAAACCCTTGAACAGGGAGATGTTTGCAACGGAAATCATTAATGTTCTATTTTCAAAGTTATCGATGATTCTTTTCAGAAGGATTTCAGCTCTAACTAACTCACCGAAAGATTGATGATAGGGACCGGCTACAATGTTTCTTTCGTCTATATCGGAATGAAGGCCTACTTTGATAACCTTGATCTTGTGCTCCTCAAATTGCTGGATCATTTCGGAGACGATCTTTATAGCTTCGTTTAATTCTAATGGATGGAATTTACCTTTTAAGTACCATTTTTCCAGTTCTGTACTTGCAAGTACAATTGTAGGGTATATTCTCACGAAATCTGGATTGATATTGATGGTGGTTTGTATAGTTTGTTTTAATGTCTTTTTTGAGAATTTTGGAAGTCCTGGCATTAATTGAACACCCAGTTTGAATTCCTGAATCAGATAACATGCTCGCTGTGCAATTTGCGAATTGTATCCACGTTTGGAAGCTAACAATACTTCATCATTGAAACTTTGTATTCCCAGTTCAATGGTTCTCACGTTATTTTTTTTACAGAAGGAGAGAATATCTTGATCGATAGTATCAGGTCGGGTAGAAATTCTAATCCCGGAGATTTTGTTTTTAAACAAGTTTACTGAATCAAAAAATTCCTGCTGTTTTTTGGGGTTGAGATTGGTAAATGTCCCTCCAAAAAAAGCAACTTCTTTCTCATTAGCAGGATTCTTTCTACAAAATTTTTCTATTCTATTTCTGATATCTTCCCGGGAAGGGACTTTGCTCTTAGTTATTAATTTCTGGTTGCAATAAACACACTGAAAAGGACAACCAAGGTGGGGGATGAAAATTGGTAAAATTATCACAATTTGAGTTTACGACAGATTTCCTTTGCTGCGTTTTGTTGAGCTTCTTTTTTATTGCCACCTTTTCCGTAACCGAATATTTCCTGATTTATATTTACTTCTACGGTAAAAACTTTTTCGTGGTCAGGACCTTCTTCTTTAATAATTTTATATTCGGGAATCTTTTGATATTTTGATTGGGTGAATTCCTGTAATTTGCTTTTATAATCAATGAGTTCTTCTCTTTTGATGAGTTTATTTGCGTCTTTCAGAACGAATTTTTTCAAGAAAGACCTAACATTTTCCAGGTTGCCATCAAGATAGATAGCGCAGATAAGGGACTCCATAGCATCAGCAAGAATAGAATCCAACCCACCGTTGTGAACTGATTCTGTACTTAGTTGTATGAAGTTGTGTAAGTCGATTTCTTTTGCCTTTAGAGTTAGCATTTTCTTTGAAACTATCTTGGATTTTAATTTAGAGAGTTCACCTTCATTATAATTTGGGTATTTCAGGAATAATTCTTCAGATACAACCAAACCTAAAATCGAATCGCCCAGAAATTCCATCCTTTCAAAAGCAGAGCTTTTACTTTGACTTGAAGGTAATGATGTATGAGATAGAGCAGCATTTAATAAAGAAGGATTTTTAAAATGATATTTTATTTTATCCTGGAATATTTTCAGACGAGGATTTTTTTCTTTTTTATGGGTTAATTGTGAGAATAAATTTTTAATTTTTTTTTTCAAAATAAAAACAAGGCATCCGGCAAGTGCCGGATAGCCTTTAGTTACTAAATTTTTTGAAGATAGTTACTCCATTGTGTCCACCAAATCCGAGGGAGTTACTCAATGCCACATTAACATTATAATCAATAGCTTTATTTGGAACATAATCCAGGTCACATTCAGGATCAGGATTTTCTTGGTTGATAGTTGGGTGGATTTTCCCGGTTTCTATGGACTTGATACACGCTATTGCTTCGATACCAGCAGCAGCACCAAGCATATGACCAACCATTGATTTTGTGGAACTGATCTTAAGTTTGTAAGCATGATCGCCAAAAACAGTTTTAAGAGCTGCTGTTTCGTTTTTATCATTTAATGGTGTTGAAGTTCCATGAGCATTTATGTAGTCAATCTCTTCCGGCTTAAGTCCAGCGTCATCAATTGCCATTTTCATTGCTCTGGCTCCACCTTCACCATTTTCAGCAGGTGCAGTAATATGAAATGCATCGCAACTGGCTCCGTACCCTACTATTTCGGCGTAAATCTTAGCACCCCGTTTAAGGGCATGTTCCATTTCTTCCAGAACAAGAACAGCAGCACCTTCTGCCATAATAAATCCATCACGTTCCTTATCAAAAGGACGACTGGCTTTTTGCGGGTCATCGTTTCTGGTACTAAGAGCTCTCATAGCACAGAAACCGCCAACAGATAGAGGAGTAACTGATGCCTCAGTACCTCCACAAAACATGATATCAGCATCACCATATTGAATAGAACGGTATGATGTTCCGAGAGCATGATTGGCAGATGCGCATGCAGATGCAATGTTGAAGTTAATTCCTCTAAAATTGAATTCAATAGCTACTTCTGCAGAGGCTATATTGGCTATCATCTTGGGGATGAAAAAAGGACTGATTCTTTTTGGACCGGATTTGAACATTTTATAGGTTTCGCTTTCAAAAGTTTCCATTCCTCCTATACCGGATGCAATTATAACACCAGCGCAGTCATGGTTAAATTCGGTATTTAAGAGTCCGGAATCGTTTATCGCCTGTTTAGAAGCGATCAGTGCATATATAGCGAACCGATCTAATCTCTTAAGCCTTTTGCGATCAAAGTATTCATCTGTATTAAGGTTTTTTACCTCTCCTGCAATTCTACTGGAATATTCCTCTGTAATTTCAAAATTCTTAAT
This sequence comes from Candidatus Cloacimonadota bacterium, assembly GCA_023133395.1. Lineage (GTDB taxonomy): Bacteria > Cloacimonadota > Cloacimonadia > Cloacimonadales > TCS61 > JACNIV01. Next base: position 2,919 of record JAGLWO010000010.1, read on the forward strand.
ATGATCTATTCCAGATTTTCCTGCTAACAGCTTTTCCCAGGTTTCGTCAACTGTATTTGCTACAGCATTTAAAGTTCCCAAACCAGTTATTACAACTCTTCGACTATCCATAAAAACCCCTTAATATTGTTTTTTGATATTATTATGGTGGAGCTAATATTAGCTCCACCATAATATTTATTATTAACCTAATTTTGTTTTAAGATACTCGATAGCTTTTCCTACAGTGGTAAGTTTTTCAGCTTCTTCGTCAGCAATGTCGATATCAAACTCTTCTTCGAATTTCATGATAAGCTCAACTGTGTCGAGAGAATCTGCTCCTAAATCTTCAATGAAGTTAGCTTCTGGAGTAACTTCACTTTCTTCTACTCCTAATTCTTCAACAATAATTTCTTTAACTTTTGCCAGAATGTCCATTTTTTCCTCCTTTATTTTATTATATTAATAGGCCACCATCGACTTGAATAGTTTGACCTGTTATATAATTAGCTTCATCAGAAGCTAAAAATATACATAGATTTGCAATATCTTTAGGTAAACCCATGCATGAAAGTGGAATTGCTGCTGTATATTTGTCAATAACTTCTTTTGGTAATTTTGCTGTCATATCCGTTTGAATAAATCCTGGAGCGATTGCGTTAACTCGGATATTTCGGGAAGAGAATTCTTTTGCACTTGATTTGGTTAAGGCAATTATTCCGCCTTTGGAAGCAGCGTAATTTGCCTGCCCCGCATTTCCCATGATCCCAATAATAGAAGTAATATTGATGATAACACCAAACTTCTGCTTCAGCATGTAACGAATGACTTTTTGAGTACAGTTGAATGTTCCTTTGAGGTTTACATTGATCACAGCATCCCAGTCAGATTCTTTCATTTTCATTATGAGACCATCTTTGGTTATACCAGCATTGTTTACCAAGATATCTATTTTTTCAAACTTATGGTGAATTTCTTTGAAGATATTGTTAATACTGTCGGAATCAGTAACGTCAGCAACGAAACCAATAGCTCTCAATCCAGCATCATCGATTTTCTGAACAGCGTTATTAACATCTTCCTGATTCAAGTCTAGGATAACTGCAGTAGCACCATTTTGAGCAAAAGCTTCAGCTATAGCAAAACCAATTCCTCTGGCAGAACCAGTTACAACAGCAATCTTATCTTCAAATCCTTTCATAAAGACCTCAGTTCTTCTTTCATGTTATTAAAAGTTTCTATTGTGTCTATACTTATAACTTTTATATTTCTGTCAATTTTCTTAAACATACCTGCAAGAACTTTTTT
>JAGLWO010000100.1 GCA_023133395.1 Candidatus Cloacimonadota bacterium
CCACCCTGAGAGTAAAAGCCAGCACGATAATCATCAAAACCATTGTTATCATAAAGAAGTCCAATTCCGAAAAAACCGACTCCCTGCGAGTAGTTAGAACCCTGGTAAATATCGTTTCCTTCACAATCTATCAGGGTCCCTATTCCCAGAAAACCCGCACCCTGGCTTACTGCTTTTTCTTCTGCAAGGTAAATATCATTCCCTGATAAATCCAGAACCAGTGAAAATGGATTCCCAAGTTCACCGATAGCTCCACCAGCCCGGCTGCGATAAATATCATTCCCACCAATATCGATGATTACAGCAAAATCACGGGAATAGACATTATCACCTTCTCCACCAATGATCATCTTACCAAAATCGGTCTGCTGAAAATAAAGAACCTCTCCCTGTACACATTCAATTTTTCCTTTTATAGGTCCAAATTGATACATATTACTTTCAAACTCATTCTTCAGCTTCCAGACTGCATCGATAAAGATTATCCCTGTCTTCGCCAATGCTTCCCTATCCAATTTTTTAATAATATTCAGAATCCTGTCATCATCCACAGTTCGAGATGTATCAACATAAGCTCCAACCTTAAATTGCCATGAACCTTTCAATTTCGCATCAAGGGAATCATCTTCATTCCCCCACATATTAGGAGCTGCCATAATAAGATCGTGGAGCTCCAGGCTATCGAGTGTGGAGTAGAATTTCTTACGGTAAGACTCTGCTTTACTAATTGCCAGTAATAAATTCTCAAATGGATTTTGTGGATCAAAAGTAAGATCCTCGAGATCAAGTTTCTGGAGTTCCTTTTCAGTAATTATTATATCAAGTTGCTCTGTTGTAAATTTTAATAATTGTATGGGATTCCCGATATTCTTATCAGTAACGTCCAGTGTTTTTTCAACATAACCAGGCAATTCGAGAGGATTACGTAGAAGATTGTCCACAATCTCCAGCTTGAATGTATCATCAATTACCCATGCTTTCTCGAAACCCAATTCTTCTTTTGTCAAATGCAGATAGCTTAAACAGGAATCTATCATAGCTGTGCTGAGAGAATCCAGCATTTG
>JAGLWO010000101.1 GCA_023133395.1 Candidatus Cloacimonadota bacterium
AGAAGTGACATAAAATTTGCCTGTGTGGCTACGGAATTTGTCTTACTTATAAAACTGAATGCATAGAATCCAAGCGCTAAAATGCCAGACATCCCGGTAATTATACCATCCATATTGTCGAGGAAATTTAATGCATTCATCAAACCAACCATCCACAAGAACAAAACAGGAAGGGTAATATAAATAGGTCCCAGCATATGAAGTAAGTTATTTGAATACACAAAAATAAAACAAGCCATTGCCTGACCAATTAATTTTAAGATGGGATTCATCCCGTATTTATCATCAATGATACCAACAAATACAATAATGAAAGCTCCTGTAAGATATCCAATAATCGACAGGTCAAGCGAATGAAGATTCAGAAAAATTACATAAATCGTTAAGAGAAAGAAACCAATGAAAACTGCCAATCCTCCAAGTAAAGGAGTAGTTTTTATATGTATCTTCCTGGTTCCAGGATTATCTAGAAATTTGGTTTTATAGGCAATTCTGATAATATAAGGAGTTATGCTGTAAACTGAAAGAAATGATAGTATAAAAACACTCAAACATGCGTAAATTATATGCATAACATCCTCATTACGGATAAATTAAATTTATAAAAGACACACTTCTTATTGTATATTTACTTTTTTTGTCAATTTTTTTATATAAATAATTAAAGGCTAAATTCTTAATTAAACTATTTGACAAAGATTACTATTGAAGCAAATTAACTGTAGGTGTTTAAATGAGAGTTTTTAGAAACAGGAAAGCCAGTCGCAATTATTTCTTCATTCAGGAATTGGAAGCTGGAATTGTGTTAGAAGGAACGGAAATAAAATCAATTCGTGCAGGAAAATTAAGTTTTAAAGATAGTTATGGTAAAATCGAGAATGGAGAAATCTGGCTGTGTAACCTCCACATTAGTTCTTATGAACATAGTGGCGCCTTTGGTCATGAACCTGAAAGAAAAAGAAAACTCCTTTTAAATAAACGTGAAATTCGTAAATTAACTCAAAAAGTAGAAGAAAAAGGATTTACTTTAATTCCTAAAGAAATTTATATTAATGAAAAAGGGCTGGTAAAAGTTAAATTAGCAATTGCCAGAGGAAAGAGACTTTATGATAAACGAGAAACAATAAGAAAAAAAGATGAATTAAAAGACCTGGAAAGAAAACTCAAGATAACATAATTTCTGAATTTCTCTGAGTTTGTAATGTTTATTAATATTACTTAATGTGATAAAGGAGTTAGCATACCGAAAGATGTAGATTTTCAAAAGACAGAATCTTTGGGATTGCAGCTTGTAAAAGCTTTAACTTCACAACTTCGTGGTAATATTACACTTGACAGAGAAATAGATACAAAGTTTAAAATAGATTTTAAGGAATTGAAACTTAAACCTTATAATAAGTAGAAGGTTGAAAGCTGATAGTTGGTTCAAAACATGATGCTATACAAACAGGTGGAAGCAATTTAAAAAATATTGGAGAAAATCATGGATAAAAAAATATTAAATCTATTGATCTTGGAAGATAATCCTGATGATGCTGGATTAATAGTAAAGGAACTTGAAAAAGAAGGATTTATAGTTAAATGGAACAGGATAGATACTAAGCAAGCCTTTAAAGAATCTCTTGCTGATAAACCAGATCTGATCCTGGTTGATTATAAGCTTCCAACTTTCGATGGTATGTCCGCATTGAAACTGCAGCAAAAACTAACACCGGGAATTCCGTTGATCATTGTATCGGGTACAATAGGGGAAGAAGTTGCTGTGGAATGTTTGAAAGCCGGTGCAATAGATTATGTTTTGAAAGATAAACTTACCTGTCTGGGACCTGTAGTAAAACGTGCTCTGAAGGAAGCACAAGAACATCAGGAACGGGAAAGAGCTAAACAAATCCAGATAGTTTTATATAATATAGCTCATGCTGTAAATACAACAAAAAACCTTAATGAACTATTCGAATCAATAAAAAATCATCTCAGCGCAATCATAAATACAACCAATATCTATATAGCCTTATATGATAAAGAAAGTGGTATGATTTCACTTCCCTATCATATAGATGAAAAGGATAAATTTGATACTTTCCTGGCAGGCAAGACACTCACTGCTTATGTAATCAGAACAGGAAAGCCGCTTTGGGGTAGTGAAGAGACCTGTGAGAAATTAATTCAATCCGGAGAAGTAGAGAGAGGAAAGACAGGAGCGCCTGCAAAGATCTGGGTAGGTGTTCCCTTAAAAGTAGAAAAAGAAATTATCGGTGTTATTGCTGTTCAAAGCTATACGGATGCTTCTCTTTACACTGAAAAAGATTTAGAGATTCTGGAATTTGTTTCCGATGAAATTGCTATTGCTATAGAGCGCAAGCAAATCCAAGATGCACTTCGTGAATCGGAGGAAATGTATAAAATGCTAACAGAAACATCCCCTGACGCAGTAACAATGACTGATTTAGAAGGATGTATAACCTTCGTCTCACAAAGAACACTCCAACTGCACAATTATAAAAATGCTGAAGAATTACTTGGGAAAAGTGCTCTTAAACTTATTGCTTCGGAAGAACATAAAATGGCAATAACAAATCTTCAGAAAACCTTGAAGCAGGGATACCTTCGAAATAAGGAATATATCCTTCTGAGGAAAGACGGAACCTCTTTTATTGGAGAATTAAATGCGTCATTAATTAAAGATACTTCAGGAGAACCAAAAGCCTTTATTGCCACTACAAGCGACATCACCGCACGAAAAAGAACCGAAGAAGCACTGCGGGAAAGTGAGATTCGGTATCACAGTATTTTCGATTCAGCTACCGATTCTTTTCTCATCTTTGATCTAGATGGCAATATTGTAGAAGCAAACTCTGCAGCATGTAAAATGTATGGTTATCCGTATAAAGAGTTGATAAAACTTTCTGGAAAAGATATTGTTCATCCCGATTATTATCATCTTTTTAAGAACTTCAAGCGGGATGTGCAGACTACCGGTGAATTTCATGCCGAATCAGTAGATGTTCATAAAGATGGAACTTATTTTGATATTGAAGTCAGAGGAACTAAATTGGATTATAAGGGTAAACCACATTTATTAGCTGTTGTAAGAGACATTACCCAGCGTAAGAAAGCTGAGGAAACCCTGAGAAAATCTGAGGAGAGGAATCGCTTAATAACCGAAAATACAAGTGACATAATTGCCTTAACTACTTTTGAAATGAACCCAATTTTTACATATGTCAGCCCTTCGGTCAAAATTATGGGATATAAACCTGAAGATTTAATTGGTAAACCCTGTTTGGATTTTATTCATCCTGATAATAAAAAGGTATTATTATCTTTATTGAAAGAATATATAAGTGGAAAAGTAAAAAAGCTTATCACTGGAAAAGGAGTGGAAATAACAGAAAGAGTTGAATTTAGTATTAAAGATAAATCAGGGAACTGGCATCACTTTCAAAGCACTGTAAATATTATAGGTGATCAGATTCTTTTTGTTTCAAGAGACATTACAGAACAGAAGAAGTCAGAACAATTAAAGGACGTTTTGTATAATATAACCAATGCAGTAATTTCAGATATCGATCTAAATGAATTATTCCAATCAATCCGAAAATATCTTAGTACAATTATAGATACTACAAATTTTTATATTGCCCTTTATAATAAGGAAACTGATACTATTTCTCTTCCATATGCAATTGATGAGATGACCCAATATACTTCATTCCCTGCTGTAAAGACTCTTACTAATTATGTTATTAAATCAGGCAAATCTCTTCTTGCTACCCAAAAAGTACAAAATGAATTAATAAATTCTGGTAAAGTTAAAATATTAGGGAAACCTTCAAAAGTGTGGTTAGGAGTTCCATTAAAAAAAGGTAAAAATGTTATTGGGCTTATTGCTGTTCACAGTTATAAAGATTCAAATTTGTATACAGAAAAAGATAAACATATCTTGGAATTTGTTTCAGGTCAGATTGTTCTTGCAATTGAACGTAAACATGCAGAGAAAGAAATTGAAAAAAGACAAAAATACCTGGAATCTGTGTTGCATGATGCGCCTGATGCAATTGTGACCGCAGATGCTTCTCACCGCATTATCGAATGGAACCCGGGAGCTGAACAAATTTTCGGGTATACTTCTAACGAAGCTCTGGGGGAAAATATAGACGATTTGATTACAAAACCAGATGTAAAAAACGAAGCTACATCCATTACTGGACAGGTTCTTTCAGGGAAGAAAGTTCCTCCTATGGAAACTATTCGTTACCGAAAAGATGGTACACCGGTAAATGTTATTATAGCAGGTTCTCCAATTAGAGTTGGAAATGAAATGCGGGGAGCCGTAGCGGTTTATACTGACATTACCAAACGCAAGAAAACGGAAGAGAATCTACGAGAGAGCGAAAAAAAGTATCGTTCCCTTGTTGAAAACTTGGAAGAAGGAATTGCCACAGTTGATGAGAAAGAGAACTTGATGCTTATTAATAGAGCAGGAGCTAATATATTTGGTTATTCAAAGAAAGAATTACTTAAAATGAATGTGAAGGATTTCACAACACCTGAAGAATTCAAAAAAATTCTTAAAAAAACTTCTCTTAGAAAGAATGGTAAACTTGGTCAATATGAATTTACCATAGTTCAAAAAGATGGTAGCCTTAGAAATATATTGATGACAGCATCGCCAATATTTGATAGTCAGAAGAATTATACTGGAAGTTTTGGAATATTTCATGATATCACTGAACGTAAGAAATGGGAAAAAGAACTTTTACAGAAAAACGAAGAATTAAGTAGATTTAATAAAATGGCTGTTAATAGAGAAATAAAGATGATTGAATTAAAAAAGGAAATAAATACACTTCTTAAAGAATTAGGTAAAAAACCCCGTTATGAAATTGTAGAGTAAGGAAAAGAGTAAAATGAATAAGGAATACTCGTTAACCTAATTTTATTAAGGTTATTTACTTAACCAATTATATCGGAGGAAGTAAATGAAAATCCAAGCAAGAATTAGTCTTATCATTTTTTTAATAATTTTAGTTACAGGTGCAATTGCTATTATAATCAGTAGATCTGTTTCAACTAATATTGTCAAAAGGCAGATTTACAGTCATTTAGAAACCACTGCAAAATCGAGAGCCAATCATATCAATACTTTTTTAGTAAAAGGTAAGGAATGTATCGTGCAATTATCAAATAGCATAGTCATCGAAAAATTATTGAAAGCAAACAAATACAGCAAAGATTATAAAAAAATATTCAACGATGTTATGATAAGATTAAAATATTCCAAAATTGTTTTTAAAGATGTGTATGATGTCTTTATATTAGACAGAAATGGAATAATCATTGCATCAAGCAATAAAAGTGATATTGGAAAAGATAAAAGTAGTGATTCTAATTTTTTAGGTGGCAAACAGGGTGCTTTTATTAGAGATGCCTATTTTTCTAAAACCATAAAAAAGAATTGTCTCGCATTTTCCGCACCAGTATTCAGTAAACAGGACAATAAGTTTCTAGGAGTCGTTGTAAAAAAATACTCATTAGAGCCACTGAACATAATTACACAAGATAGAATTGGATTAGGAAGAACCGGCGAGATATACCTTCTGAACAAAGACAATTATATGATCACACCCTCAAGGTTTATGGAAGATACTTTCTTAAAATATAAAGTTGATACTTCTGAGTCAAGAGAATGGTTGGAACTGACCGAGGAAGAAGAAAAAAAAGAAAGAGAAGAAATAGATATTTATCAGGGTTATACAGGCAAAATGGTTATTGGAACTCATTATAAAATTAATGAAATGAACTGGTGCTTGCTGGCAGAACTATGCGAGGAAGAAGCATTTGCTCCAGTTACCAGGCTAACCTATGGGCTACTGATAATCCTTGTGATTCTTTTAGCTTCGGGTATAATAACTTCCGTTTTTGTTGCAAGAACATTTACAGCACCGATTATAAAATTACGCAAAGGAACTGATGAAATCATTAATGGGAATCTTGATTATAAGGTTGGAACAAATGCAAAGGATGAAATTGGTCTTCTCTCAAGAGCTTTTGATAAAATGACAGCTAATATGAAAAAAAACAGAGACGAATTAGAAGAATATAGTAAAAGTCTTGAGAAAAAAGTGGAAGAAAGAACCATAAAACTGGAAGAACATTTTAAAACAAGCGACCAACAAAGAATTGCAACTCTGAACATTGCCAGTGACCTTGAGCAAATCAATATACAACTGACGAAAGAAATTGAAGAAAGAAGAAAAGCAGAAGAGGAATTACAAAAGCACTTGAAAGAACTTGAGGTTTTCTACCAAGCAACTATGGGAAGAGAAAGTCGGATAGTTGAATTAAAAAAGGAGATAAATTTGCTCCTGGAGCGTCTTGGCGGAAAAAATAAATTTAGAGTATAAGATATTTATCTGTTATTTCTATAGTTTGTAATTTGTATTTGGTGTATAGATGAAAAAATTATTTTTTATTTTATTCCTCGTTCTTATTTTCGATATTTATTTGTTCTCTCAAACACAAATAGACAGCCTTGAAGCTCAACTTTCAGATGTGAAAAAATATAAAAAAGTTGAAGTTTTAAACGAATTGGCACAAGCTTATTTGAATGAATCACCCCAAAAAGCAATAGAATACAGCAATAAAGCTTTAGACCTATCACAAGAATTAGATTACATCGAAGGGGAAGCACAAGCTTTAAAAATTATCGGTTCAGGAAATTATTATTTAAGTAATTTCGATAAGTCTTTAGAATACTACTTGAATTCATTAAAAATAATAGAAGGTATTGGAGATAAAGAGGGTATTTCTATTCTTTTAAACAATATTGGTATTATTTATTGGAAATTAAACAATTTTGATAAAGCCTTAGAGATATATACGGAATCATTAGAAATAATGAAAGAAATGGAAAATAAAGAAGGAATTTCTAGAGCCTTGAATAATATTGGACTTATATATATGACATTAGAAAATTATGATGAGGCTTTAGAATATTTTTTAAAATCATTAAAAATAGTGAAAGAGATTAACAATAAAAATATAATTTCTTATTCTTTAAATAATATCGGAATCATTTACTGGTATTTAGCGGATTATGATAAGGCTTTAGAATACTATCTAGAATCATTAGAGATAAATAAAGAAATTAATAATAAATATGGTATTGCCGGGAGCACAAAAAATATTGGAGGTACTTATTTAAAACTTAAAAATTATTATAAATCATTGGCATATCTTAAAAAAGGATTGAAATTAGCCAAAGAAATTGGAGCAAAAGATTTAATCCAAAACATCTATGCGTCTCTTACTGAACTATATGTTGAAAAAGCAAATTACAAAGAAGCTCTGGAATATTATCAACTCTATTCCACAATCAAAGATTCCATCTTCACAGAAGAAAGCAGTAATAAGATTGCAGAGATGCAGACCAAATACGAAACAGAAAAAAAAGAAAAAGAAAACGAAATATTAAAAAAAGATAACAAAATCCAGAAACTGGAGATCAATAAACAGCAGAACCTCCGTAATTCGTTTATCGTCATTTCTATCCTTATTCTGTTCCTCGCATTTGTTATCTATGCCCGTTACCGCTCCAAACAGAAAACAAATATCATCCTCAACCAGAAAAATACTGAAATAGAAAACGCAAATACCGAACTGAACCGGAAAAATAAACAGATAACCAAACAGAAGAACCAGCTTTCCGGAACTTTGAATGAACTTCGTGAGACACAAAAGATGTTAACGGATACAGCTCATCGAGCCGGCATGGCAGAGATCGCTACAGGCATTCTGCATAATGTGGGAAATGTGTTGAACAGTGTGAAAGTCTCTTCCCAACTTCTCAAAGAAAAGATAATATCCTCAAAAGTGAATAATCTGCAAAAAGTTTTATCCTTAATGGAAGAACATTCTGATAATATCGGAGAATTCATTACTTCCGATGATAAGGGAAAGATGCTTCCCGAATATTTAGTAAAAGTGGGAGTAACCTTGAAAGAAGAACAGGATAATTCTCTGAAAGAGCTTTCCACCCTTCATAATGGAATAAACCACATCGAGGAGATAATCGCAGTGCAGCAGAGTTATGTCGGAGTTACGGGATTGGTAGAAAAAGTTGCACTTTCCGAAATGATGGATGATGTCTTGAAAATGCACTCTGAGATGTTCCGCAAATATAAAATAAAGATCACGAAAAAATATTCTAAAACTAAACCAATATTGATAGAAAAAGGCAAACTTATCCAGGTTTTTGTAAATCTGCTTAAAAATTCTAAGGAATCACTGGAAACAAAAGATGATAAGAATAGAGTGATAACCATAAATATATTAGAAGATAAGCAGCACCAAACCGTAGAGATATTAGATAATGGAGCAGGAATTTCCAAAGAGAATCTTACAAGAATATTTTCTTATGGATTTTCCACGAAGAAAGAAGGTAAAGGTTTCGGGCTTCACACCAGCGCACTGGCAATGAATGAAATGAAAGGTAAACTGAACGCTGAAAGTAAAGGTGACGGAAAAGGTGCAAAATTTATTGTGAGTATTCCTGTATGAGAAAGTGTTTACTATTTTTTTCTTTTTTTCTTTTTTTTAATGTTAATCTTTTCTCAACGATTAAAACAGATAGTCTTGAAAGTCGATTGAAGAAGGTTAAGGGTAAAGAAAGAATTGAAATATTACTTAAGCTATCCAGGGAATATCAAACCAACATACCTGAAAAAACTGTGGAATACGGACATTGGGCTTTAGAAATTACAAGAGAATTAAATTATCAAAAAGAAGAAGCACAAGCTTTAAACAATATCGGAGTAGGATATTATTATTTAGGTGATTATGATAAAACATTAGAATATTATTCCAGAAGCCTGCAAATTGCAGAACAGATAAAATATAAAAAAGGGATTTCCAATTGTGTAAATAATATGGCAATTATTTATAATAGCAGGGGCAATTACGATAAAGCTTTGGAATATTATCAAAGGTCTTTAGAGATAGATCAGGAATTAGGTGACAGAAAGGGTGTTGCTTCTACTCTTCTTGGTATAGGAATGGCTTATTATGATTTAAGTAACTATGAAAAAGCTTTAGATTACAGTTTAAATTCATTAAAAATCAGAGAAGAGATAAATGACGAACAGGGAATTACTTTGTCCTTACAAGGTATTGGAATTATCTACAAAGCACTTGGTGATTATGAAAAGGCTTTAGAGTGTCATCAGAAATCATTGAAAATCAGAGAAGCATTAGGAGATAGAGAAGGTTTTGCTAATTCTTTAGAAGGAATTGGAAATATTTACTATATCAGGCTCGATCACGAAAAAGCATTGGAATATTATAAAAAGTCATTAAAAATTAGGGAGGAAATTGGTGATAAATTTGGAGTCTCTTTTTCTTTAAATAACATTGGGGCTGTTTATAACAGTTCCGGAAACCATAAAAAAGCATTGGAGTATTATCAGAAATCATTAGAGATTAGAAAAGAAATGGATTATAAGCGAGGAATCGCTCATTCTCTGAATAATATTGGAAATGTTTATAAGGATTCCGGTAATTATGATAAGGCATTGAATTATTATAATGAAAGCATAATTTTAGCAAAAGAATTGAACTTAAAAGATATTATTCAAGTTAGTTATGAATACTCTTCAGAAATTTATTCATTAAAAGGTGATTACAAGAAAGCCCTTAAATATTTTAAGCTCTATTTCGAGGTAAAAGACAGCATCTTCACAGATGAAAGTAGTGAAAAGATAGCAGAAATGCAAACCAAATATGAAACAGAAAAAAAAGAGAAAGAAAACGAGATTCTAAAGAAAGATAACGAAATCCAGAAATTGGAAATAAACAAACAGCAGAATCTCCGCAATTCATTTATTGTCATTTCTATCCTTATTCTGTTTCTTGCTTTTGTTATCTATATCCGTTATCGCTCCAAACAGAAAACAAACATCATTCTCAACCAGAAAAGTACTGAGATAGAAAACGCAAACAGCGAACTGAACCGGAAAAATAAACAGATAACCAAACAGAAAAACCAGCTCTCCAGAACTTTGAAAGAACTTCGTGAGACACAAAAGATGTTAACAGATACAGCTCATCGTGCCGGAATGGCAGAGATTGCTACAGGCATACTGCACAATGTGGGAAATGTTCTCAACAGCGTGAAGGTTTCTTCGCAGGTTTTGACGGAAAAGATAAAATTATCAAAAGTTAATAATTTGCAAAAAGTCCTATCCTTAATGGAAGAGCACACAGATAATCTCGGAGAATTTATCACTTCCGATGAAAAAGGAAAGATGCTTCCTGAATACTTAGTAAAAGTGGGAACAACATTGAAGGATGAACAGGATAATTCCCTGAAAGAGCTTTCCACACTTCACAAGGGGATCAATCACATCGAGGAGATAATAGCAGTGCAGCAGAGTTATGCCGGAGTTTCGGGATTGGTGGAGAAGATTGCTCTTTCGGAGATGATGGACGATGTTTTAAAGATGCACACAGAAATGTTCCGAAAATATAAAATAAAGATCACAAAAAAATATTCCAAAACGAAACCCATCCTGATAGAGAAAGGTAAACTTATTCAAGTATTTGTGAACCTTTTGAAAAATGCCAAAGAATCCCTGGAGATAAAAGGAGGTAAAAATAAATTAATTAGAATTAACATCTCGGAAGATAAAGTAAGTCAGATAGTTGAAATAATTGACAATGGTATTGGTATTAACAAAAATAATTTGGAAAAAATATTTTCCTATGGATTTACTTCAAAGGAGGGGAGTAAAGGTTTTGGACTTCATACAAGTGCTTTAACAATGAATGAACTTAAAGGTAAACTTATTGCTCATAGTGATGGAGAAGATAAGGGAGCAAAATTTATTGTGATTGTAACTACAAAAAATATAGTAAATAATGAGAAATTCGATGGTAATTAATGTGTACTATTGTATGATTAATAATTTTAAAAAATATTTTATTACTTCAGTGTTATTAGGACTAGTCTTATTTACCAACTTATCTGCACAATTATTACATGTAAAAAATTATACCACAAATGATGGTCTTCCCTCATCACAAGTATGGTGTAGTTTACAGGATAGCAAAGGATATATCTGGTTTGGGACATCAAATGGTTTGGTAAAATATAATGGTCAGGAATTTGTAACCTACAAAGTTTCAGACGGACTGGTAAGTAGTGTTGTTCTATCATTATTAGAAGATAGGGAAAAAATCTGGATTACTACTGATAATGGAATAAGTTGTTATGATGGTGAAAATTTCACAAATTATACATTATACGATAGTCTTAATCTCGGTATTGTTTGGTGTATTGTAAAATATCAGGATTGTTTATGGTTTGGAACAAAAAGATGCGGATTATTCAAATTTGATTTTAATAAAAGAAGAGAAGGGAATAATATTTTTACTAATTATTCTGAAAAGGATGGATTACCACTTGCCAGCATCTTTTCTTTAGCAGCAGATAATAAATCTCTATGGATTGTTTATGCTGATTCTGGATTATATAGATATGATGGCAACGATTTTGTTGATTATACTAAGAAGTTTGATCTTGAAGATAAGACATTAACAAATCTCCTGATAACTGATTCTACATTATGGATAGGAACAGCAACAAATGGTTTGTTTGAATACTCTATTAAAAGTGATTTTGAGAAATTAGATAAATCAAAAAAAGTTATAAATTATTTTCCTGATGATTATATTTATTCATCAAGTGCAAAAGGGAAAAGTTTATTATTTGGAACCCGCGGCAACGGCTTTTTATATGAAAAGGACAAATTTATAAGATACACTACTGAGAATGGTTTGATAAATAATTTGGTATATTCAATTTTGGTTGATAAAGAAAATTCTATTTGGATTACTACAAATAACGGAATTACAAAAATTCTTTCGGATAAATTTTTCGGTTATATGAAAAATGAAACCATATTATCAGTGTGCGAATATAAGGGAGCAATCTGGCTGGGAACTTTTGAAAACGGTTTGATAAGATTGGATGGTAATAAAATCACTACTTATACTACTAAAGATGGTTTACTTAGTAATAATCAGGTAATGACACTAACAGTGTTCAATAACGAACTTTGGATAGCCTCTTGGGGTGGATTAAATAGTTACAATGGCAAGAATTTTAAACAATATTCGGGGAAGGATGAAATTTATAAAGTACCTGTATTAACTCTTTTACCTATAGAGAACTCTTTATGGATTGGAACAGTAAACAGAGTTTGGAAGTATCAACCGCATAAATTAAAAAATAAGTTTACATTATATTCCACAGAGGATGGACTTACAAATACTTATTTTCAATCTGTAGCTCAGGACAATAATAGAGTTTGGTTTGGCACTCCAGGTGGTGCTTTTTATTATGATCCTAATCGGTCAGGAGAAAAATTTATAAAAGTATCAACAAAAGATGGTTTATCTGCTGATTGTATAAATACAATTTTTAAGGATAAAAATGGAACCTTATGGTTTGGAACTCCAAACGGTTTAAATAGGTACGATCCTGATAAAACAGAAGCTGAAAAGAAGTTTATTGTATATAATACTGAAAATGGCTTAAGCGATAATAATATAATCTCTATTACTCAGCTTGGAAAATATTTATGGATTGCTACAAGTAATGGGCTAAATAAATTTGATGGTGAAAAAGTAATCAAAGTATATAATCAAAAAAGTGGATTAATTGGTAATGAATTTCCTACATTCAATTCATTGTTTCGCGACAGCAAGAATCACATTTGGCTTTGCACTTATAATGGAGTAACTGAATATATTCCTGAAAATGATATTCCCAATGTAGTTCCACCGCCAGTATATATTGAAAAATTTTCTATGAACGACTCACTCATTACTGCTCGGAAAAACCTGGAATTTGAATACCGCCAAAACACTGCGAAATTCTTTTATATTGGTCTTTCTTTTAAAGATGAAGATGATGTCCGATACAAATATATATTAGAAGGATATGATAAGGAGTGGTTAGAAGTCACGCAAAAGACAGAAGTCCGATATACAAATTTAAATAATGGTAATTATACTTTTAGAGTCCTTGCTCAAAATGGAGATGGGTATTGGTCAGAAACTCCTGCGGAATTATCCTTCAAAATACTTCCGCCTTTCTGGAAGACCTGGTGGTTTATATTAATTGAGTTATTTATTATTGGGTTGATAATCTATGGAATTTTTCTTCTGAAAACTGCTCAACTAAGACATAGGGCAAAAGTGCTGGAACAAAAGGTGAAT
>JAGLWO010000102.1 GCA_023133395.1 Candidatus Cloacimonadota bacterium
ATATGAAAGTAGATTTCGTAATCCGAGTCCTTTTCCATTTCTTTGTAAAGTGGGAATAAAGCGCTAAAATAATATTCTTTTTTAAGGTCGAATAGAACTTTTATCATCTCAGGTATCCTTTTCTGAATTTTCTATGATGAAGAATTTGCAATTTCCTGAGGAGATTCATTGGTTTTTTCTTTTTTGGTAGAAGGTCTTTTTCTTTTATTTCCAACAAAGTTGAAATTAATTTCTCACTTATTTTCCCATCAAGATAAGGATTGATCTCTTCGAGGTGTTTCATCCTTTTTTCTTTAAATTCGCCAGGATTTTCCAGGCTTCTGTCTATTGCCTTTCTCAGATCCTCTGGATCGGTTATATTAATTCCTTTATCGGGTTTGCTTTGGGTTTTATAGGTTATCACAGGTTTGTCCAGAGCCATGAATTCATAAATTACAGATGAAGTATCGGAGATCATAACATCTGCTATATGAAGATATGGTGTAATATCAAGATCATCAATGATTCTGACCTTCTGCTTGGTTTGTTCTGTGAAACTACAAATTAGATTTTTATCCATCAACTCATGAAATTTAAGCAGCCGTATCTCGTTTTCGTTTATTATTTTTGGAATAACAGGAAGCATATCTTCTGCAGACTGCATTTTCCTGCTGTGAGTCGGGGCGAAGAGAATGATCTTTTTGTCTTCTGGAATATTCAGCTTCTTTTTCAGGTTTTCTGTTGGATAGTTTAAGATGTGATCTATCTTTGGCCATCCGGTTTCCCTGACTAAAAAATATTTATATCTCTTCTGAAGTTTTTTATATCTTTCTGTAACAAAGGGACCGGAAGTGCAGTAAACATCGAAAAAATGGCGGATCTTGTAGTGTGATTTTTTTTCAATTCCAAGTCCGTGAAATATTTGAACTTTGATTCCTGGAATGCGTGGATCAACAAAGTTCCCGGGAACGATAACAAAATCGGGGTGATAATTAATAGCTTCATCTACTTCATTCATTATAAGAAATTCTTTC
>JAGLWO010000103.1 GCA_023133395.1 Candidatus Cloacimonadota bacterium
GTATGATACTCTCTGGACTCCAGGACCAAGTTTTCCTGTTAATAATCAATCTGTCTGGATTGGAGATGCCCAGTTGTGGATTGAAGGAGAGGTTTATGGGAAACAAACCTGGGGATGTGCTGATACCATTTTCATAGTTGGCGATATAACTTATGCTAATACAACACCGGGTCAACCTCCAGATGTAATTGGTAGTGTAAATGAAACGGATTATTTCGGGCTGGTCTCTGAGCAGAAGATTTTGATAAGATATAAACACCGCGATCCCTTTGAATATATGGAATTGGTAGATCAAAATTGTTACAGCATTATGCTTTATGGTGCTTATGCTGCTATCGGGCAAGGTGATGAATCACTGCATGGAGTTATGGTATGTCATTATGATGGTATATTTACTTTCCAGTATCATCACCCGCATGGCTCCACGCCAAATTTCCGGGCTCCAAGTCCATATACAGGGAATGATACTTTATACGATTATGTAGATTTGCATAAATATATTTTCCCGCAGAATAATGTCCCAGCCAATATTAATGGATTTAATCTGCATGGGAATAATCCTGTTGGACCTTATAATACATGTGGCTATCCTTATGAAGATCCGGGATATATATTCTCATTTCCTAATAATAATCCATCGAATTATGCCTTTCCTTATGGTACGGATTACCCATGGTATAATCCGGTCTGGCCTGAATCAGCAGAAGATATTGTGTTTGAAAGAGGTATTATTACAATATTTGGTGCAATAGCCCAAAGACGACGTGGTTTTGTTCATCGTTCCGGAGGTGATCCATACAATCACCCTAATAATTATGATTGGGAAATGGATGAGTACCATTATGACGGAACTCACCCAACTTGCGGATATAATAAAGACTATCATTTTGATGAAAGATTCAGGTTCATTCAACCCCCGGACTATCCCCAGATTTATGAAGGATGGGGAGCAAGTCAGTTAACTGCTTTTACAAAGCAATCATGGTCCTTTAAATCTCCTCCAACTGATTAATAAAAGGAATTAGGACCAGTTCCAAATATTTAAAAATTTTTTAGTATAAATGTATATGTGAGGTTGCATGGCAAAAACGAAAACAGCAAAATTTAAGGAATCGATTGGATTGGACATTGGAAATCACAGCATTAAAATGGTACATCTGAAGAAGCTGCATCATGGTTTTAAACTTGTGAATTATGAGATCCAATCGACTATTCCTGAAGGAATTGAACCAATACTCTCAGATTTGTCACCGGATAGATTTGCTCCAATACTGGCAAGTATTTTGAAATCTCTAAAACTAAACCCGAAGAAGATTAAACATATCGTTTCATCAATAGGTGGTGATAATACAAGTATAAAACAAATTAAGACGATTTTCCTGCCGGAAGATGAACTGGAATCCGCTTTGTTTTTCGAAGCAAAAAAACATCTTCCGATAAGTGGTGCTGAGATGCTACTGGATTACCAGGTTCTAAGTGTAGAAGAAAAAACTAATAATATGAATATACTTCTTGCCTCTGCCACTAAAAAACTTCTGCAGGAGCACACAAATATTTTAACTTCAATTGGTTTAACACCAGGGATCGTAGACCTGGAATCCCTGGCTGTAGCTAATAGTTTTACTCTGAATACTTTTATAGAAGATGGGGTTTATGTTATCCTCAATATCGGAGCATTTAAAACCAACATGGTTATTTACGGAGCAAAAACGAAATTTTTCGCTCGTGATATTGCCTGGGGTGGTTACAACTTCACAAAAGATATTATGAAACAGAAAAAAATGTCCTATGAAGAAGCGGAGAAATATAAATTTGAACATGGATTAAAAAAAGAAGGAACTGAAACAGAAAATTCTTCCCTCATTCTGGATATTACTGAAAAAACAACAGCAGAGCATATCACCCAGGATGTGAAAAGATCTCTCAGGTTTTATGTGAAAGAAGCAGGTAGCAGTGATTTTAAAAAGATCCTACTTGTTGGTGGTGGTGCTAAACTGATTGGTTTTCCCGAATTTGTGGAAGATCAGCTTAAAGTTCCTACCGAAATTTACAATCCCTTTGTTAATTTAGACAAAGTTGAGAAGTTCAGTGATGAACAGAATCCTCAACTTGCACTTGCTCTGGGCTTGGCTATGAGACCGGAATAGAGGAGTTGCTATGAATCAATTTTTCTTTAAAATAAATTTGAACAAATATGGTGAATTAAAACAGCAAATTATATCTGAGAATAGAACTTTCAAAATTACTGCAATAACTTACGGAGCAGTTTTAGTTGTTATGGTAACTTTTGTAATACTTCTCAATTATAGTATGAAAACAAAAATCGAGAATCGCAGGTCTTTGTTGAGACAAATCAAAAAGGAAATAGAGACTTACCAGGTTAGTGGTGAGTTCCTTTCTTCAAAAGATTTGCAAAGGATTGCAAAAATAAGTACGGAAAGGATATTCTGGGCAAAAAAACTGGTTGCATTTTCCGAGGTCACAACAGATAAAATTGCAATCACACATTTCTCATTTAAAAATAATAATCTGAGTTTATATGGGATAACAAAGCTTGATAAGAAAGAGAAGGAATTCAATTTGATCGATAACTTTATAACTAAACTGAAAAGTAATAAACAGATCAGTATTGATTTCCCTGATATTCAATTTAAGAAATCTCATCGTGACATTGAAAAAGATGTTGAAATCCTGCGTTTCCAGATCGATTGTATTGCAAAGAAACCTGATAAGAAGGAAGGTCGCATATGAGAGAAAAATATTTGTTCCTGTTTTGTGTAATGATATTAACAGCTTTATGTTTCTTCTATTTCAGTACAAACAATATTAAAGCAAAATCTAAGAAAATTATTGCTTATGATAAAAGGATAAAGATTGAGCAGGAAAAACTGAACAGTGCAAAAGTTCTGAATGAGCAACTTCAGGAGGTTTCCAAGGTTATTGTAAAGAGCATGACAAAAAAGGCTGAATTTACTCCTGATGAAGTTAATTCCTTTATAAAAAAACTGGCGGACCTTGCTGACAGATACGAAATTGCAGTTCTTTCAATTTACCCGAAAGTAATTTCTACAACCAGAAAACATTTAATTGAACAACAATACACTCTTATGCTTAATTGTACTTACGTTCAGATGGGGCAGTTTCTATCAAAATTGGAAAGCTTTGATCATATCATTAATGTAAAAACCCTTGATGTTAACCCGTTAAAAAAAGATAAAAAAGAAGGAAGTGATGAAACCGGAAATATTACTCGCTACAAAGTTACATTAGAACTTTCTACTTTTAAAATCATCAAGGAGGTGTAGATGGAAAAAAAATATCTGAAAGACTTTGTTATTGCTCTTGTAGTTATTCTTTTCATAGCCTTTGGAATCAAAGATTACAATCTTTATAAAAAAGTTGAAAAAATACCTTCTGAATCAAAATACAAAAAAATCGCTCTCAGTGAACAACTGCTTGGTCAAATTCATAATATTGAGAGATCAATCAAGGATAGAAAACAGTTTGTTTTCACAGTAACAAAAGACCCTTTGGAACAGGATCTGATCGTAAGAACGATAAAAGACCTGGAAAAACAGTGGAGAGAAGATGTTGAGAATATGGTTCGTCTTGAATCTACTATTGTTCCAGAGAAAGGTAAAAAGAAAGTAGCTATATCTCATAAAGGAAAGACAAAAATATATACAGTAGGTGATGAATTTGTCTATGGGAAAATAATCGATATTCGTGAGGGTGAGCTAACATATTTAAACCATGGTAAAACAAGGATTTTGAAATTGCAGAAATTACCTGAGAAACCTAAAGAAATCCTGCAATCGACAAAAAAAACAAAAAAATCAAGAGAATATAATTGGTAATCTAAAGGAGAATGTATGAAGAAAATTAAGTTTAACATAATTCTATCAGTGCTTTTCTTATCAGTTTTCTTAATTGGAAGTTTTAATTTATTTGCTCAGGAAGAATCTGTAGACCTGTTAAACAGGAAGATCACACTTGATGCTGAAGATGCTTCCATTTCCCACATTATTTCAACAATGGCTCGTCTGAGTGATTGCAACATCGTACTTGCTATGGATATTACAGCTGAAAAGGATATAGCTGAAGAGAGGAAAATTACGATTCATCTAAAAGAAGTTCCTATAGAACAGGCACTGGCATTGGTAGTAAAATCTATTGGACTTTCCTATCGTTTAGTTGGAGAAAAGACTTTTATTGTTGGTGAAAAAGCAAGAATCGAAGAGGAAATCGGTGAAAGAACTTATCTTATTAATCTAAACTATGTTGATGCTGAGAAGATTGTGGAATCTTTGAAGATTATGCCGGGTGAATCTGTTGCAATAGAAGGTCAAAACACTATACTTCTTCGTGCAAATCCTGAAACTTTTGCTGATATAAGCAGAAAAATCGAAGAGATCGACGTCCCGCAAAAACAAATTGAAGTTCGCTGTAGATTTATAGAAATTTCTGTTACACAAGCGAAAAAAATCGGTATAGACTGGGCAAAACTTAGTTCGTTAACCACAATATTAGCTGAGAATGTAATGAGTGCAGATGGTGTGGGTCTGCCATACAATTATACTGATGAAACAGGGGCTACTCCGCATGGAGACCTTTCAGCACTTGGTGAATTACCGGAAGATCAGTATTTCCAGAGAATGGAAGACATCTCTGATATAGGTCATTTCAGCCGTCAGATGACAGCATTTGATATTACTGTAGATTGGCTTCTGGAAAATAATGCAGCAAAGCTTCTTACAGATACAAGAATTACAGCTTTGAATGGTGAAGAAGCTGAAATTCATATTGGTGAAGTGGTTCCTTATGTGGTTACTGATTATGAGTATGAACTTCAGGTTGAACGTGAAGAAGTTGGTATCAAACTGAAGATTAAACCTTCTGTAAATAAGGATGGTCAGATCACAGTAAAAATAGAACCGGAAGTAAGCTCGGTCGTGGAACTTGTCGGTGGATACGTTCCCAGAACAAAAGTAAGAAAAGTAACTACTACAGTAACAGTTCCTGATGGGACTAAGATCATCGTTGGTGGTTTATTGTCTTCCTTGATCACAAAAAAGATAAATAAACTTCCTCTTCTCGGGGATATTCCTATTATAGGCAAATTATTTCAGCATGTAGAAGAAGAAATTGAAAATCATGATCTCATTATCGAAATAACCCCTCATGTTGTTACTTTAGAAGAGCATAACGTAGAATATGAAATCGATGAACGACTTGAGAGAAAATTAATAAAAGAAAAAGTTCCTGAGGAAATTCAGGAATAGGAGGAAATTATGAAATTTAAAAAATTTTTAATTGTACTACCTGCCTTATT
>JAGLWO010000104.1 GCA_023133395.1 Candidatus Cloacimonadota bacterium
GTGGATGAATTTTATAAGAATGGAGTAAAAGAATTTATTGCTCTTAATGCATCAAAGGGTGTTAAACACTCTACCCTGATGACTGTTGGACAGACAATTGTAAGTAAGCTTCCCGAAGTTAAATATGCTTCTCTCTCCGGTCCAACTATAGCAAAAGAAATAGCTGAAGGTTTACCAGCCAAAGCTGTCCTTGCATCAAGAGATGTTTCTTTATTAGTTTCCCTGCAGCAAATTTTAGAAAACGACCTTTTAAAATTCGAGTTCAGTCGTGATGTAAATGGTATCGAACTGGCAGCAGCAATGAAAGGTCTAATTGCGATCGCCGTTGGTATTTCCGATGGGCTTGGTTTCAAAACAAATATTTTCGGATTAATTATAACTTATGGTTTACGGGAGTTTAGAACTGTGATGGAGTTTCTGGGTGTTCAAACGTCAACCGTTTATGGCATTGCAGGAATGGGGGATTTAATTACAACCTGTATTTCCAGAAACAGTCGTAACCGTAAATTTGGAAAATTATTAGCAGAAGGTTTTTCTCGTGATGAAGCTCTGAAAAAAGTTGGAATGGAAGTTGAAGGTGTTTCCATGGCAAAAACCATTCAGAAACTGGCAAAATTCAATCTCTCAATTCCTCTGATATCCTGCATTACTCGCATTATTTTCGAAGATGTAAAAGACATAAAAAAAGAGTTGTTGGATACTTTAAATTCAATTTCAGGTTAAAATTTGTTGTCAAAAATAGAACCTTAAAAATTTCTTGCAAAAAATCAAGAAGGAAAAATATGGAAGATTATACTCTTTTTCTTATTAAACCTGACTCGACTGTCAAAAACCATATCGGGGCAATTCTGAAGATAATCGAAGAACACGGGTTTGTTATTAAAGAAATGAAAATGTTCCGGATGGACAGAAAATTCGCTGATAGATTCTATGAAATCCACAAAGGTAAAGATTTTTACGATAATCTGATAAAATTCATGACTTCAGGTAGAACTGTCGCTACTGTTCTCTATCGGAAAAACGCAATTAATGAACTCAGAAAAGTCATTGGAAAAACAGATTATCATGAAACTAAACCTGAAACTATTCGAAGAATTTATGGAGAGACTATAACACGGAATGCTGTGCATGCTTCTGATTCTCCAGAAAATGCAAAAGAGGAAATCTTAAAGGTCTTCCCGTATTTTAAATTTAAAGAGTAACAATACAAACATCATCATTTAGTTCGGAGAATAAATGAAAATTCTTACCATAAACTGCGGTAGTTCATCTGTGAAGTTCCAGTTCATTAACCTGGCAACTAAGGAAGTTCTTGCAAAAGGTATTGCAGAAAAAATAGCAGAAAATATTTCACTGTTCACATACAAAACTAAGGATTTCACAAAAAAGAAACAGGAAATGCTAATCGAAAATCATGAAAAAGCTGTGCAAACTATCATCGACCATTTACTGGATAAAAATCACGGGGTAGTGAAGAACATTAAAGAAATCGATGCTGTGGGACACCGCCTGGTTCATGCAGGAGAACATTATTCCGGGTCAGTAGAAATTGATGATGATGTTATTAGGGTTATGGAAGAATGCGCAGGCTTAGCTCCGCTTCACAATCCAGCAAATCTCAAAGGTATTTTTGCTATGAAAAGTTTTCTTCCGGATACACCTCAATGTGGTGTTTTTGATACTGCTTTTCACCAGACAATGCCTTCAAAAGCTTATCTTTATGCACTTCCCTTGGAATTTTACACAAAACACAAAATCAGACGTTATGGATTTCATGGTACTTCCCATAAATACGTTAGCCAAAAAGCGGCTGAATATCTTGGAAAAGACATGAAGGATTTGAAAATCATTTCCTGTCATATTGGC
This sequence comes from Candidatus Cloacimonadota bacterium, assembly GCA_023133395.1. Lineage (GTDB taxonomy): Bacteria > Cloacimonadota > Cloacimonadia > Cloacimonadales > TCS61 > JACNIV01. The sequence goes on from JAGLWO010000104.1 coordinate 1,867, forward strand.
AACGGAGCTTCAATTACAGCCATTGAAGATGGAAAATCTCTCGACACCTCAATGGGATTTACACCTTTAGAAGGATTGGTAATGGGCACTCGTTGTGGTGATATTGATCCTGCAATTCCAATTTATATGCATAAAGAAATGGGAATGAACATTGATAAAGTCAACATGATCCTTAATAAAAGAAGCGGTATGTTTGGACTTTCCGGTATCAGTAATGATATGCGCGAAATAGAAAATGAAATAGTTAAAAATAATAATCCTGATGCAAAACGTGCTCACGAAGTTTATGCTTACCGGATAAAAAAATATATCGGAGCTTATACTGCTGCTATGAACGGTCTGGATGTTCTTATTTTCACCGGTGGTGTAGCTGAGAATATGCCCATACTGCGAGCTGAAACATGCAAGGATCTGGATTATCTCGGAATTATACTCGACAAAAAAAAGAACGACCAGTTGACCAGTGGTATTATAGAACTTAATACTGAAAGTTCAAAAGTAAAAATTCTGAAAATTCCAACCAACGAAGAACTAATGATAGCATTGGAAACCAGGCAAATATTACAGGGATAAGCAAGCCGCAGATTTTACGGATATTACGGATCTAAATTATGAGTAAAAAGGAAAGGATATTAATCCATTGTTATCAACGGTAAAGAAAATAGCTCTGTCGCAGACTTTTCAGATAAAATATGATAAAATATAAAGAGTTTTCAGATACAATCCTTAGATGTTTCTACGAAGTTTACAATGAATTAGGTAGGGGATTTTTGGAATCAGTTTATAGAGAAGCATTGATGATTACCCTACAAGAAGCTGGATTAAATGTAGAAAAAGAAAAGGAAACCAATGTTTATTTCCGAAATAAAAATATTGGGAGATTCCGAGCAGATATAGTCGTAGAAAATAAAATTATCTTGGAACTAAAGGCAGTAAAGCACTTGGTTCCGGAACATGAAGCTCAACTACTCAACTATTTGAGAGCTACAGATATTGAAGTAGGATTGCTT
>JAGLWO010000105.1 GCA_023133395.1 Candidatus Cloacimonadota bacterium
TAGAAGCAATCGAAAAATCACCTGCCTGGATGCGAGCAGATCTAGAAAATGTCTTCTGTCAACTATCTGATACAGACCAGGCAATATGGGCTGGAGTTATCAATGACGCTTTTGATCCCTTTATTGATGAAATTGCTTTCTCAATTGCCAATTCTTCAGTAGCTTTTCTTTCATCCATCTACAGCAGTCCAGATTTATTTACTGAAAATGCAATTTTAATATATCTTACAGATAACGACCTAGAGTATGTGGAAATAGTTGACTATGGCACCTCAACCACAGATGAGAATTACTATTCTACTACACTGTACTGGAAAATGGATGAACTTGGTCAGCAGGTTCAGGTGGAAGTTCCCAAAGAAATTTATTACATGTATTTAGTTCATCCAAAAATAACAGACGAAATTTCAGCCTATATTGATCCTGATATTATAGAAAATAACAATACTCACACAAACAATATTGTTGATCCGCCTGATGGTATATTCTGGCGTAACTTTCTCTACAATTATTCTGATACCGGTTATCCACGTCTTAAAGATATGCTGGAAACTTGTCCAACTGTCTGGGATGCATCATTAACCACAGATGATGATGCAATTTTAACTATCACAGAATGGGTAAATGAGTCTATGAGTTTTACATCAAATTATGAACGTCCTCATCAACCTGTTCGTATCTACAGAAAACATATCGGAAGGTGTGGTGAACATGCAGATCTAACCGCTGCAGCATGTCGCTCCGCTCTTATACCATGTACAAGCATTTTAGCTATTTCCAGTGATCACACCTGGAATGAGTTCTGGGATGAAGAATGGATACATTGGGAGCCAGTAAATAATTCTATTAATGATCCTCTTGTTTATGAAAGTGGCAATCCCCACCGGTTCGCATCTGTATTTGAAATTAAGAGTAATGGATACCTTACACCGGTTACTGCTACTTATTCGGAAGAAACTGCAACTATTATTATTTACGCCTTAGATAATAATGGTGATCCCATCGATGGTGCAAAAATTACACTTAAAGTACCAGGTTGGGATAACTGGGGATATACAGATAATGAAGGAAAGTACACTTTTATTGTTGGAGAAGGCAGAACGTATTATGCCAGGATGGATTCCGAAATTGGAAATGATCCAATAAATACCAGCCAGGTCTATGAAATTGT
>JAGLWO010000106.1 GCA_023133395.1 Candidatus Cloacimonadota bacterium
GCTTTTGCAACTTTTGCCATCAAGTTCAAAACATTTTTTATCTCTTTACTTTTACCGATGATATTGTTGCCGAATTTTTCCTTGAGTTCTTTGGAGACCAGTGAATAATTCATTTCAACTTCATTTAACTTTTTTTGTAGATAGATAAACTTTTTTGTTCTTTCTATAGCATTTTGCACCTCGATAAGCCGGAACGGTTTTGTGAAAAAATCTACAGCACCCAATCTCATTGCTTTTATCACGCTATCCATATCGCCATGACCTGTTATTATTATTACTTCGATTTCCGGATGGAGCTTCTTGATCTCTTTAAGAACATCAAGCCCGTTCATTTCGGGTAGTCTTAAATCCAGGATAACAATATCTATTTTATTATTTTTAATGATGTCAAATGCCAGGGAAGGCAGTTCTGCACTAAATGTTTTCATCTTACTATTAGAAAAGAATTCTTCTATATTTTCCCTGTAAGCCTTTTCATCATCCACTATCAACAAATTCAATTCGTTCATTATTTACTCTCCTTTTCAAAGGATCCGGGGAGAACAACCTTCATAACTGTATATTCATCCTGGTTGCTCTCTGCAATGATATCACCTTTCATTTCTGTGAGAATGCCGTATATTATGGAAAGTCCAAGACCGGTACCTTTATCTGCCTTCTTAGTTGTAAAGAAAGGGTCAAAAATTTTCTCAAGATTTTCTTTGTAAATACCTGTTCCATTATCTTTAATTTCAATAAATACTTTTTTTCTTTTACTGTAAGTTTTCAGGTTTATTTTTTTATCATAATCAAGTTTTACGGAAGCTTTTTCTTCCACAGCATCTTTGGCATTATTAAGAAGATTCAGCACAACCTGTTCAAGTTTGAATTTATTTCCAAGAGTGAAACCCGCTGTTTCATCAAGTTCAAGACTAAGATCGATATTATGATTTCTATACTGTGTTTGTACCATGGAGACAGCTTCTCTGATAGTCTGATTTACATTGATCTTCTCAAAAATAACAGATTGTTGATCACGAGAAAATATGCGGATATGTTCGATTATCTTGCGAATCCTTTCGATATGTTCGAACAGAGAATCAAACTTCTTGTTCAGGTATTTATTATCAAGTTGGTTAGAACTCATTTTCTGCAGAATATTATCCAGACTCATGGAAATACCACCCAGAGGCTGGTTGATCTCGTGTGCAATTCCGGCAGCAAGTTTTCCAAGAGATTCTAATTTAGATTTCTGGATAAGAAGTTGCTGTTGCTTTTTATGTTTGTCCAGTTCTTCCTTAACTCTTTTCTCAAGTGTTCTATTCAGTTCTTTTATTTCTTTTTCAATTCTTTTTCGTTCTTCGATCTCTTTTTTTCTTAGCCGTGATTGGTGAGAAATAAGCATGATCAGAGCTACGGTTATTAAAATGGCAAGAATTGAAGAATATATAATAATATTCTGCCGAGAAATTCTCAGTTCTCTAAGTTTTTTTTCGCTATTCAGGAGTTCTATTTTCTGCTCTTTTCCCCCTGTTTCATATTTCACCTGCATTTCTGCAATTCGTTTGCTGCTCTCTTCATTATACATTTTATCTTTGATTTCTGAATGAAGTCTGTGGTAACTTAGAGCTTCCTTATAATTTTTCCTATTAAAATAAAGCTCGTACAAATTTATATAAATTTCTTTTAGCAAATCATTGGATTCAATTTCTTTTGCCAATTTTAATGCATGTTTCAAGTAATATTCCGATCTCGACAAATCTCCCTTTAGTTGGTAAACATGCCCGATATTTGCTTCCGAGCTGGCAATACTGAATTTATCTTTTGTTTCCTTTTTTAAAGCAAGCGCTTCCAATTGATATTTCAGGGATTTATCAAAATTTTCCAGGTTGCGATAAACATTTCCGATATTGTTCATGGAAATAGATATTCCCTTTTTATCGTTCAATCGCTTCCTGATTTCCAATGTCTGCATGTGATATTCCAATGCCAGTTCATAATCGTTTTCCAGGTTATAAAAAACACCAATGTTATTCAAGGTCTGAGTATAGCCGTTCATATCTCCGATCTCTTTGTAAATATCAGCTGCCTGGATCAGGATATCTATGGCTTTATCACTCTGCTTCAGTTTGTGATACACATTCCCGATATTATTTAAAAGGTTGGCAATCTGCTTTTTATCTCCAATTTCTTCTTTTATTTTAAGGGATTGAAGATAATGCTT
>JAGLWO010000107.1 GCA_023133395.1 Candidatus Cloacimonadota bacterium
CCTGTTTTACTGTGCCCCTTTATTACCTCAAATTCTGTTTCGCTTATTTTTCCAGGTTTAGAAAGGATATCAGCAGGAACAGATATTTTACCGATGTCATGAATCATTCCTGCAAATTTAACGCCTTCAAGCTGTTCCTTTGTAATTTCCATTTCTTCTCCAATAGCCATTGCAAGTTCCTTTACTCTTTTCTGATGTCCCGCAGTATAGGGGTCTCTCATTTCGGAAGTAGAAGCCATTGCCTGGACAATATCCTCTGTAGCTTTTTTCAGTATTTCAAAGCTTTGTTTTAATTTCTGCTCTGCTATTATGCTCTCGGTTATATCATTTAGAAGTAGTACTGCACCAGCAAAATTCCCATCTTCAAATATAGGAACACCTTTTACTTCAACAATCGTTTTCTTGTCTTTTCCATTTGCAAATTCAGTCTCTGTAGTTACTTCTTTACCATTAAGAAGATTATCATAAAGCTTATTTAGATTTGGATTATTAAATTCTGCAACTTCCTTAATGATTCTTCCTTCTAAGCTTTTGAACTTAACTGAAGATGCCTTTAAGATATTTTGCATTTTGGGATTTTCGTACTCTATCTTTAGATTTTTATCGAGCTTAATAAAACCAGCTGGTGAATTTTCAAGTACTTCCCTATTCAATTCATATAGCGCTTTGAATTGTTTTTCAGATTTTTGTAATTCCTTGGTTTTTTCTGAAACCATATATTGTAAGGTCTCGTTGAAATCTTTCAATTTCTCTTCAGATTTTTTTAGAAGAATATCATTAATTTTTAGTTTTGTTACAAGGTAAACTGTAATAAGAATAAATAAACCAAGAAAAACTGAAGATATCAGGACAAATGTCTGGATCTGATTTTCCATATAAAAAATATACTCCCTAACCAATAAATCAAGCTAATCATTGTGGCATATTGACCAAAGTTCCAGTTTTCCAGGAAACCTAATGATAAGGTGTTACTTGCTAAAATATGCAATCCAAAGTATAGTATAAATCCTGAAAATATAAAAAAGGCTTCAATGTTTTCCAAGAATGATTCTTGAGATAGAAGATTTCGTAAGATGATCACTGTACCTAACATTAATATAATGATATTGTAGAAATCTGTTGTATTGATTGGATTATAACTTCTATGGGTATAAGAAAGAATTGTTGCTAGAAT
>JAGLWO010000108.1 GCA_023133395.1 Candidatus Cloacimonadota bacterium
CCGATCTCTATCTTCGCATTCAGAACTACTCTCTGCCAATATTCATTATAATTAAGAAGACGTGTGTGATAAGTTTGAACTGCCTTTTTTCCCAACATATCTGTTGAAAGATAATTATAGGCATAATTTAATATAGAGAGATAATGTTTGCAATCATCTTCCCCGCATTCAGAACAGACATGTTTGATAACTATTTCTTTTTTTCTATCATATGTCATTTCCACTTTTGGAGTAAAGACATGAAGCTTTTCCTGGATAGCTTCAAATTTGAATATCACATTCTTATTCTCATCCAGGTACTTTCTATAAAGAAGATCATTCTTCATTAATTTAATTACCGAACTTTTAAAAAACCATGAATTAGAATGTTCGTGATATTCAGTCCCAAAAAGCCTTGCCATTTCTACTCCTGTATAATTTGTTCCAAATCAGTATCAAATGATGAAATGACGAGTTCAGAAGTCAAGCTATTAAATTTATCTTTATACTTATAAAATAGTAATTTTATGTAAATTCTAAAACAGGTTTTAATCTTGACATGAAAAACAACATTATGGTTTTTTAATTATAAAAAAACAATTTATGGAGGAATTTGATGAAAAGAGTTTTTATAATTTTAGTATTTTTTATTTTTATTCCAAGTTTATTATTAAGCCAAACTGGTAAAATTGCTGGAAGAATTACATCCAAAGCAACAGATAAACCTCTGGAAGGGGTTGCTGTATTTTTGGAAGACTCAAAAATAGGAACTTATTCACAAAAAAGCGGAACCTATATTCTAAGAAATGTACCCGTTGGTGAACTTACTCTATATGCAAGGTATATGGGTTATGCTACTCAATCTAAAGAAATTATTGTGGAAAAGGATATAACTACACAAGTTAATTTTGAAATGGTTATAGAAGCTGTTAAAGTGGAAGGAATTACTATCTCTGCTAACCGGGCAGTGAAAAGAGAAACACCAATTGCTTTCACGAATATCAATGAGGAAATTATTTCTGAAAAATATACTACTGAAGATATTCCATTATTATTAGATGGAGTTCCGGGATTATTTTCCTGTAGTTCAGGTCTTGGTGAATCCGGTATCTTCATACGAGGTTTTGATGCTGAGAAGATTCAGATTCTTATAAATGGAATTCCTGTGAATGACCCTGAAAGTCAGGTTGTTTATTGGTCAAATTGGACAGGGCTCTCATCAAATATAAAATCCGTACAAGTTCAGAGAGGAGCAGGTTCATCTTTGTATGGTTCCGGTGCCTTGGGTGGTTCTGTTAATATCGAGACAATCGGTTCTGCTGAAAACAGGAATTTCACTTTGCGAACTTCCGTAGGATATTACACAACTGATGGAAAAGTGGCAGATGGAAAAGGTGGAATGCAGGATTATGAGCCAGTTAATCTTAATGTTCTACTTCGTTATGAATCTGGCGATCTTTTTAATGACAAATTCAATTTCAGCGCTACTGCAGAACGGAAATACGGAGATTCTTATGTGGTCGGTACAGTTTATGACGGTTACTCTTTTGGCTTTGAAACTGAAAACAAGTTTGGTGCTCATACACTAAACACCAGCTTTATCATTGCACCTCAAGAGCATCTTCAGGCAAGAAGCAATTCAGATATTGAACTTGCGAAATTTCTTGGTAGAGAATTCAATCCGACCAAACATCCTTGGCAGGAAAATCATTATGTGAAACCACAGTTTTCCATTCGCGATAAATGGCTTCTTTCCGATCATCAATCTCTTGTTACAAACGTATTTGTTACTCGTGGTAATGGAGGTGGAGGTTATCTGAATAATGGTTTATTCGACATTGAAACAGGAGAAATATACTTTAAAGATATTTTAGATGCATATTCCGAAGGTAAACGTTTTGGTAAACATGCCAGATTTGTTTATGATCTGACCGGTGAGATATTAGAAGGTTATAATCCAGACACAAAATATTTTACTTATGCACCGGGAGATAGTGTGAGAATTCCTACGGGTATGAATATGGTTACAGGAGATGGTGCTCATAGCTGGAAAAATATCAGCAATAATGACCACAAACAATTCGGATTAAACACTTATTATCAACATGAATTAAGTAAAATGTTGAATATTATTATCGGTGGTGAAATCCGCAGTTGGAATGCAGACCATTATGCAGAATCTAATAAATTTCGTTACTTTAACCCAAATGAACCAGATAGTTTGGGAATCTATTCCGAAACACAACGCAGATACGATTATTCATCCACAGTAACAAATCTTTCCGTTTTTTTAAGGACTCAAATCAAACCAATAAAAAACCTAAATATTATGCTCGATGGTCAATTTGCCAGTTATAATTCTAAAGTTGAAGAAAATCCCATTTATGTTTTCGATTTTCTGAAAGGTGAATTAACAGATATATCGTTCTATCAAACAAAAGATATGACAGAGATAGTTTTCAATCCTGAAGACTCAACTTGGATAGAAGTTAAAAAATTCGCAGAAGATGATTACAAACGAACATTCGAATTCTTCTCTCCCAAATGCGGATTAAATTACAATCTTACAGATAAAATCAATCTTATTGCAAATTACTCCATTGCTTACAAAGAACCCAGAGTCCTGAATTGGTACGATAGAACTGATGGGCCCGGAGTTAACCAAATCCTTGATGATGGAGAAGAAATAAAATTAGTGCCGGAACAGACAGAAACAAAAGAATTTGGAATCGGATTTGAAAGTTCTAATTTAAATGCAAATGCAAACTACTACTTCACAGATTATACAGACAAAATCGAATCAATTCAGGATGCGCATGGTGAGAGTAAAACAATAAATGCGGGAATTGCCAAGCATCAGGGATTGGAACTCAGTTTTAAAGCTAAATATTTCAATTTTGATTTTAGTGGTTCAGTCACATCTTCCAAAAATCGCTGGCAAAAAATGAATTTACAGAAAATTTTCTATGAAGATGCTGAATATGTAATTGGTAAAGTTGTTCCCTATTCTCCCGAAAAAATGGCAAATGGAAATCTCGGATATACATTTTACGGTTTGCCTTTAGATGGAAATCTGAGAATCGGTCTGTCTGTAAAATGGTGGGATGAATATTATGGAACTTACACAAATGAGTACATTAAAGAAATTTATTTTTACGATGCAGACGGAAATTTTCATTCTGATGGAGAACATGAATTTGTATCCAATCCTGACGGAACCGGAAATTACAATTTAGATGAATTCGGCAATTATGTATACGTTAGCAGTGGTGGCGATTATGATAAAGAATACATTGTTTCCAGTTCAAAATTGCCATATTTCTTAGAGTTTAATGGTTCTTTATCCTATAAATTTTATATTGGAAAGAAAGAAGCTTTAATTCGAATTAATCTAAATAATATCTTCAATCGCAAGGACAATTATACAAGAGCTTACATTTCTGAGCTTTATGGCAGATCTTTAAACGGTACGGAAACCGACCCGCATTATGATGCTTATTATCCTTATGTTAGTCCGTCCCCGCTTTTCAATATGTTCTTAACTGTGGAAGTAAAATTTTAGAAATCCTCAAAAAGTAAATGGGGAAGCTGATCAGCTTCCCCTTTTTATTAAGTAAATTATTATTCCTTAGCAGGTTCTTCAGGTTCTTTCTCTTTCAGTACAATTTCTAACTTTTCCAGTTTAATCATAGGATAAAAATCACCGATGTAATCTCTGATTGTATCTTCAAGGTCTTTGTTTTTATCCAATATTTCTTTACTGAAAGCTATGTTTAAAGTTATTTTGTTAAGAGTCGTATTTATGCTTATTTTTGGTTTTTCACCAACAATATTTTCTAAATATTGAGGAAGAGTTTTATCAAGTTCTATAACACCTTTAATCTTCCCATATATCTTGTATCCAAAATACCCTATTGTTGCTAGAAAAGCGAGATTGAGAAATTTTTTAAAAGGCTTTTTCATTACACCTCCTTAAATTTATGAGAAGAATTTAATTCTGAGAATTTTATTTCATCAGAACCTGTCCTGTGAAATGTCACAGACTATTTCATCAAGATCACTTTTTTCACACTGGTGTAATCCCCACCAGTATTATTAACATCAAATTCAAAGAAATAAATTCCGCTGGATACTTCGTTGTTACTATTATCTGTACCATTCCAGACAACGCTGTGCTGACCTGCTTGCATTACTCTATTCACTAAAGATTTAATCTTCTCACCTCTTATGTTATAAACAGATAGAGTTACATGACTATCCTTTTTAATATTAAATAGAGCTGTTGTTTGCGGATTAAAAGGATTTGGATAGCAGCCGATGAATCTGGAATTCAACGTGATCATGTTTTCGTTTGTGGAGACCACATCAATCATATCATCAGGAGTTCGTGGATGAACGCCATATTCATCATAAGAATAATCGACCATTCCAGTAAGACTAGCCCAAACATCTCCTAAAATAATAACAATAGGAGGTACAACTTCATCCAGATAGAAAAATCCGTCATCCATCTGGCAATCCCCAGTACCATCATTCACATACCATTGACCAAATTCAATCTGCTCTTCTGTTACTGTTACATCCAGAAGATTAACTAAACATCCCTCATATTGCTCTGCATCAACTGGATCAATTAAATTACCGGTTTCAACAACAATAGGATCAGGAACAGGATTACCTGAACTTAGAATTGTAGCATTTGTAAGATTGCTGATTTCAGTCATTCCGTAATACTCCGAGACAACTCCGGTTATTTCGACTTCATCTCCTACTTCAGGAAAAATTACTCCAAAATAGACTAAGACTCCTTTCCATGGTCCACCTTCCGGCATCGAAATAAAATAATTATCATCATAATGAGCCCAACCAATCGCAGTTACGATTCCAGTGAGCGTTACAGTATCACCTTCAAGTAAAGATGGATAAGTTCCATCACCTGCAATTGTGGTGTACTGAACATCATAAATTGTCGTTGCAAAGCATGTGATAGCGACAATTCCAAAAATTAAAAATAAACAGATCTTTTTCATCAAAATACCTCCATTTTTTATAAAATTAACAAAGCTATAAATCAATAATTTATAATACTGTGTCAAGAATTTTTATAAATTAATAAACTAATAGATTATTATCATAATAATTCCAATTTTTGAAATTGCTTGACACTACTGATGCAATAAAGATTTTTAGTAGCGTTACGAATAGAAAATCATATAATATTTACAATTATAAGGAGTAATTATGGAAAAGAATCAATTAGAACTTTTTGAAATGACTATATCAAATCTAACCAAGCTTACAAAAGAACTGGAAATCGAGGATATAAAAGGCTTAAAAAAGAGTGAACTCATCCATAAAATATTCGAAATGAAATCTACTCAGGAGGGGCTTGCTTTTGTATCAGGATGTCTGGAAATAGTCGAAGACGGATATGGATTCCTTCGTTTTCTGAAAAATAATTACACCCCGGGAAGAAACGACATTTACGTTTCCAGTTCACAGATTAAAAGATTCGGATTGAAGAAAGGACATGTCATTTCAGGTCCAGCAAGAGCCCCAAAAGATGAAGAAAAATATTTTGCTTTAATCAGAGTGGATTCTGTAAATTATGAGTCACCACTAATTATTCGAGAAATAAAGTATTTTGACAAACTTACTCCTTATTACCCTGAAGAAAGGTTGAATCTTGAAACTGAACAAAAGAACATCTCAACACGCATCATAAACCTTTTCACCCCCATTGGAAAAGGACAAAGAGGATTAATTGTTGCTCCTCCCTATAGTGGAAAAACAGTAATACTCCAGAAGGTCGCAAATGCAATTCTAACAAATCAATCAGAAGTTTATGTTATTGTCCTTCTAGTTGACGAGCGTCCCGAAGAAGTTACTGAAATGAAAAAAATTCTTATCCCAAAAAATTCTGAGGTAGTAAGTTCAACATTTGATGAGCAACCTCGCAATCATATACAGGTTGCAGAAATGGCTATTGAAAAAGCAAAAAGAATGGTTGAACTTGGAAAAGATGTTGTGATTATGCTCGATAGTATAACCCGTCTGGCTAGAGCTTATAATATGGCTCAACCTTCCAGTGGCAGAGTGTTATCTGGTGGTTTGGATGCCGGGTCTCTTCACAGACCAAAAAAGTTTTTTGGAGCAGCAAGAAATTCACTTGAAAAAGGTAGCTTAACCATCATTGCTACAGCTCTGGTTGATACAGGCAGTAGAATGGATCAAGTTATTTTTGAAGAGTTCAAGGGTACAGGCAATATGGAACTGGTTTTAGACCGTACAATAAGTGATTTAAGAATGTATCCTGCAGTTGACCTAGTCAAATCTGCAACCAGACGTGAAGAGCTACTTCTCTCCAAAGAAGAAGTTCAGAGAATGTTTGTGTTAAGACAATTCCTTAAAGGTATGAGTCCATATAAGGGAATTGAAATGCTTAAATCTAAAATGCAAGCAACAAAAAATAATGCTGAACTCTTGAGGGTAATGAGCCGTTAATGGAATTACTTTCACCAGCAGGAAATATAAAAAAACTGAAATATGCAATTAACTATGGAGCTGATGCAGTTTATACTGCAGGAAGAAAATTTGGTTTACGAGCAAAATGCTTAAATCTTTCTTATGAGGAACTGAAAGAAGCAGTTAATTTTTGTCATCATAATGTTAAGAAGATTTACATTACTGTAAATATTTTCGCTCACAATTCCGACTTAGAAAAAATCCCGTCCTACTTAAAATTCCTTCAGAAAATAAAAGTGGATGCAGTTATAGTTTCAGATCCGGGTGTTTTGGAATTAGTTAAAGAACATACTCCAGAGCTTCCTATCCATGTTAGTACACAAGCAAATATTACTTCTTGGAAATCTGCAGAATTCTGGTTTAAACAGGGAGCAAAAAGAATTATCCTGGCTCGCGAACTAACCATCTCCGAAATTAGAAGAATCAGGGAAAAAGTTCCTGGAATTGAACTGGAGATGTTCATTCATGGTGCTATGTGCATGTCCTATTCTGGCAGATGTCTGTTAAGCTCATTTCTGAATAACAGAAGCGCAAATCGCGGATACTGTACCCAACCCTGTAGATGGGAATATCATTTAATAGAGCAAACTCGACCAGGTGAATATTTCCAGATCGAAGAAGACAAATATGGTTCTTATATCTTGAATTCCAAAGACCTCTGTTTGATTGATAGGCTTTCAGAAATTATGGAAGCTGGTATTAATAGTGTGAAAATCGAAGGACGGATGAAAAGCCTTTACTATGTTGCAAACGTAACTCGCACCTACAAAGA
>JAGLWO010000109.1 GCA_023133395.1 Candidatus Cloacimonadota bacterium
TCCCATATCGTATTGAAGCAATTTGCCGGCTTCTTCTGTTTTTTCCGGACCATCAATTACCATTCTATATGCCTTTGCAACACGATAAACATATTCTGCAGATTTCATGCGTCCTTCGATCTTAAGTCCGGATATATTTAATTTCAGAATTTGCGGTAGCAGGTCAATTAACTGATTGTCTTTTAAGCTGAAAAAGAAATCCGATCTGTTTTGTGCATGATAAATTCTTCTACAGGGCTGCCTGCATAATCCACGATTTGCGCTCATTCCACCAAGGAAGCTGCTGAACAAGCACATCCCGGAAAATGAATAGCACAAAGCTCCGTGGGCAAAGAGCTCAAGTTCAATTTTTGCTTTCCTGCTAATTTCTTTAAGTTCATTTAGTGTGAGTTCTCTGTCTAAAATTATCCTCTCAAATTTCCTTAAGTGAACATAATCAACTCCGATTGAATTATGGATTCCCATTTGGGTACTGGCATAAACTGGGATTTTTTGGAAGTACTTTTTTAAAAGAAAATAAACACCCCAATCCTGGATAATGACTGATGAAATAGTAGTTTGAGAAAGCATGTAAAGGATATCCAGCAAAGTTGGAAGTTCATTGTTTTTTATTAGAGTGTTAAGGGTCAGATAAACTTTTATCTGTTTTTTTTCTGATTCTTTTAAAAGTGACTGCAACTGATTCGGAGCAAAATTCTGTGCTTTAACTCGAGCATTAAAATATCTTAATCCAAGATAAATTGCATCTGCTCCTCCTTCTATTGATGCGTAAAATGCTTCGGTATTTCCTACAGGGAGGAGAAGTTCCGGTTTCATTTATAAGGTTTGTAAAAGTACAACAGCAGTGGCAGATATTCCCTTTCCACTTATTCCCAGCCATTCTTCTGTTGTAGCTTTGATAGAAACATTATTGATTTCCGTATGCAGGTCAGCAGCGATATTTTCTCTCATCTCCGGTATGTATAGCTGGAGTTTGGGTTCCTGAGCACAAATTGTTGCATCTAAGTTGCTAATCTCATGTCCTGTGTCTGTCATTATCTCTTTTACTTTTCTCAGAAGTATACGGCTATCGATATCTTTATATTTATCATTAGTATCCGGGAAAAGATGACCGATATCGTTTTTTGCAAGTGCACCTAGAATGGCATCAACAATGGCATGGATTAGCACGTCTGCATCAGAATAACCGGAAAGACCTTTTTCGAAAGGAATTTCTACTCCCCCTAAGATCAATTTTCTATTTTCTTCTAATTTGTGAACATCATATCCATATCCAATTCGCATAAACACTTCCTTTTTTTATACCCACGAAATACGCGAAAAAACACTAAAGGCTATCTTATTTCCTTTATTTATTACCCGCGAAACACGCCCCGATACAGTCGTTCCTCCTTACGGGGTACGCTAAATAACACGAAAAATTTACTTGTAAATATAATGCGTTCTTCTTCATTACAAAAATTTGGAACTACACCGGACACAGTTCAAATCCATTTATAATTACTTATTTAACCTTTCAACCATTCAAGATTCATTAATT
>JAGLWO010000011.1 GCA_023133395.1 Candidatus Cloacimonadota bacterium
AACTGGATGGACTTATTCTACCGTATGAAAATGCAAGAGAAGCTGCTATCATCAGTGAATTGAACGTATACCCAATAACTACTTTGAATGAAGCTGTAAATTTTCTTGAAGATAAAATAGAAATTGAACCTTTAAAAGTTGATAGAGAAGAGATATTTACTCATCTAAATGAAAGTCCGGTCGATATGTATGATGTAAAAGGTCAATTTCATGTGAAGAGAGCTCTGGAAGTTGCTGTTGCAGGAGATCATAATGTTCTTATGATAGGACCACCCGGGTCTGGAAAGACCATGTTAGCCCGACGTATTCCCACAATCCTGCCCGGATTAACTCTGGAAGAATCACTAGAAACAACAAAGATACATTCTGTTGCAGGTCTAATTGGAAGTAGGAAAGGAGTTGTTACGAGTCGTCCGTTCCGCTCTCCTCATCATACGATCAGTGATGTGGCACTTATTGGCGGGGGAAGCTATCCTAAACCCGGAGAAGTATCCCTTTCCCACAATGGAGTATTGTTTTTAGACGAGCTTCCTGAATTTAAAAAATCTGTACTGGAAGTGCTTAGGCAACCTCTGGAAGATGAAATTGTAACCATCTCACGAGCAACTCAAAGCCTGGAATTCCCGGCAAAATTTATGATGGTGGCTTCTATGAATCCCTGCCCGTGTGGGTATTTTGGCAGTAATGTGGAAAGTCACACCTGCTCCTGTCCGATTGCCAATATCCAGAGATACCGTTCCAGAATTTCAGGACCGCTCTTAGACAGAATCGATATTCATGTGGAAGTGCCTGCAGTGAAATATGAAGAATTAAGCGGACTTCCAACAGGTGAGAAATCGGAAAAGATCAGGGAAAGAGTAAATAACTCGCGGGATATTCAACTGGAAAGATTTACCAAGGAAAAGATCTATAGTAATTCTCAGATGAACCCGAAACAAATCAGGAAATACTGCATCCTGGATGAAGAGAGCAAGAATGTTCTGAAAATGGCAATGGATAAAATGGGTCTTTCCGCCAGGGCTTACGATAGAATCCTCAAAGTCTCCAGGACAATTGCAGACCTGGAAGGTAAAGATAACATTCAAATAAATCACATCAGCGAGGCAGTGCAATACAGAAGCCTGGACAGGAAGTTCTGGGAGTGAAGCTGCTATTTATTAAATTTCATATTATGGAGAAAACTATTTCTTAGTAATTGGCTCAAACAATGATGCTCTCTCTTATATCCAGATATAATTAATTAAAGATAATTTTCTTGAAAATAATATTTGCACTTGACATTTTATACATTAAATTATTTTATGTAAAGTGTAGTTTACAAAAAAAGGAGAAATATTATGAATACTATGTTATTAGGAGGTAATATTAAGCGTATTAGAAAAATTCGTGGTTTTAACCAACATGCTGTTTACACAGCTTCTGCAATTAGTAGACAGGCATACTCTAATATCGAGAATGGTAAATCCGAACCTAAAACAAGCACTTTGATAAAAATAGCTCAAGTATTGGATGCGGAAATCAAAGATTTTTTTGTTGAACCTGTAAAGTTTCATTCTATTAGGTTTCGAACTAATAAGATCAAAACTCAGAAAGATAAAATGAAAAAAGAAGAAATTTTAACCAATTTATCTTTCTGGTTAAAAAATTATAATTATCTGGAAGAAATTACTAACGATAAACAGTTTTATTGTTTAAGAAATTTTAATAATTTAATTCCTAATGAATTAGCAAAAAAAGTTAGAGAAAAACTTAAACTCGATAACGATGAACCGATTTATGACATCTGCAATTTAGTAAACGAATTGGGTATCAAGATTTTTCGGTTTGAATGTGATTTGGATAAGTGTTTTGGGTTTTCTGTTAGTGAAGATGACGAAGGACCAGTTATTGCAGTTAATACCTATAAAAATATTAGTATTGAACGCCAGATATTCACTATTGCGCACGAATTAGGTCATTTATTAATGCATAAAAATTCTTATAAACCAGAACTAATTGAGGAGCAGGAAAATGAAGAAAAAGAAGCAGACCAATTCGCTGCTCATTTTATTATGCCGGCTGAAGGATTTATTAAAGAGCTTAAAAAAGTCTCCGGTTTGCATTGGATAGATCAAATACTTCATATCAAACGCATCTATAAAGTCAGTTATCAAACAGTTCTTCGGAGATTGATAGATTTAAATTTAGTTTCTAACAATATTTATATGTATTTTTCTGTTGAATTCAAAAAGAAATACCATAAGAATTTGAAAAAGCATTTTGAACCATATTCTGTTGAACCTGAAGGTATGCTCAAATCTGATTTTGTAAATGACAGATTGAATAAGCTTGTTAGAATTGCTTATGAAAAAGAACTTATAACTTTGAACAGAGCTTCTGAAATTTTAAGCCTTCCTCTAATTGAAATGAAAGAATTAACTTCTTCTTGGAATGAAATCAAATATGCTACAAATTGATAAATCCTTAATATTAGATTTAAGTATATTAATTGATTTTTATTCAATTTCGAAAGAAATATTTAAATTTGTTGATGATCTTTCTATTACAATGAATGTCTCTGATGTAACTTTTCAGAAATTCGATCAAGTCAACGAAACTGAACTTGAAAAACTACATATTAAAATTATTGAGACTCCAATTGAGATGTTAATTGAAGCTGCAAATAGAGGAAAATCAAGTTTAGCTTTTGATGATTATGTTAGTTTTTTACATGCTAAAGAGAATAATTTTATTTTGTCAACCAATGATAAAACCTTAAAAACATATGCTCAAAGCAAAAATGTAGATACTCTTTGGGGGCTCGAAATAATTTTATTTCTGGAGAGCAATAATAAAATTTCAAAAGAAAAAGCTAAAGAGCTTTTTAAAAAATTAAGGATAGTTAACAATCGAATTACAGATGACATTGAAAAAGAATTTCTAAAATTATTATATCAGTGAAGCAGTACAATATAGAAGTCTGGATAGAAAGTTTTGGGAGTAGAAAATAATTGAAAAATTCCTTTAAGAATCATAATTCATCTAAGGAGCAAACATAAAAAAAGTTTTAGTGATTGCTTTTATTTGTATTAGTCTTAATTTGTTTTCTCACATTTTGTTTTATGAAGAACCGGAAGTGACTGGTGCCAGAGAAAATGCAATGGGTAAAACGACAATTATTACATGTATGAGTAGTAATGCTGTATTCGAAAATCCAGCCAATCTTGCAAGAATTATTAATAACAACATACAAGTAAGTGCCCGGTTTTTTTATTTTAACCTGAATAAGGAAACAAATAGTGATGAACAATATGAATATGATTACCCAATGAAAATAAAACCCACATCATTTTCTATTGCATACCCAATGCGTATTAACGATACTGATTTCACACTTGGATTAGGATATAGAACCTATTTTGATTTTCAATATAAATATACCTATTCCTATAAATTCTCTGAAATTGAAAATAAAGCTACATACACTTCCAAGGGAGGATTTAATACTCTTAGTATTGGGTCAGGTTACAAAACTGGCAATCTTTCAATCGGACTTACATATAATATTGGTATTTTTAGTAAAGAAAACAAAACAAGCATCTTTACATCATCTGGAGGTAATGATCAAAAAGTAATCTGGAAAGGTGATATATCTGGTTCATTTTTCAATATTGGTATCAGTTATGAATTCAATAAAAAATTTACAATTGGTTTTGTTTATAGGAACAGCTTTACTTATACAAACCAATACGATTATTTCCATTATGATTCTAATTTATTAGTGGAAGAAGGCACTGGCAAAATAGAAGATGAAATACCTGAACTTTTAATATGTTCTTTTCAATATAATCCTTCTTCGAAGATCAAAACTATCGCTGAAATCCATCGCGTAAAATTTTTGGAAAGTTATAATTCTGAAGATGGAATTAATATAAGATTGGGAATTGAATATCTCTATAATTTTCCTGTCAGGTTTGGTCTTTTCCGCGATATATATCCCTGGCCAGAAAAACATAGAAAAATTTATGGTATAACAGGAGGTATGGGAATTCCAATAACAAAAGATATTTATTCAGACATAGCCTGCGAAGCAGCATTCTGTAATTGGGATTATGTAGATTCAAAATATTCCACATCTCAGATGAAAGTTTTTATTTCAATGGGATATGTATTTAAATAGATTATCGTATTTCTTTGCAATGAATTATTAGAAGCTTACCCAACTCTTCTAAACGTTAATATAAAAACTGTTCCTTTGGGATGGTTATCTTCAATACTTACACTGCCGCCATAGCTTTCCATGGCTTTATTCACGATATATAATCCCAGACCGGTGTGTCCTTTTTCCCCATATTTGAATCCTTCATCAAATAAACTTTCTTTTATTTTATCAGGAATTCCTATGCCATTATCAGAGATTTTTATTTCGCAGTTATTATTTTTCTTTGCAACAGAAATATCAATTTTATTAGCTTTTCCATGAATGACGGCATTCTGTATGATGTTCTCAAATACTGAACTGATGGCTTCATCTGCTAAAATAATGCATTTACCATTAATATCTATTTCTACATCTTTGTAATTTTTTATTATATTTCCTAAAATCTCTTTCGTATCGTATAATCTCAAATCCTTACAGGTTAACATAAATTGCTCAAGATCTCTCATATTTCTGATAAGGTTGACGCTTTTATCTATACTTTTTGATGCTTCTTTTAATAAGTTTTCGTCTTTTAAGTCACTATAAATTCTTAAAGCACTTTTTATTACAGCAAGATTATTTGTAATATCGTGTCTTAAAATTGTATTAATCAATTCAAGGTGTTCTTGATGCAAGCTTAATTCTTCTTTTTGATTTTCTATCTGTTCTTTTGCTTTTAATAATCTTCTTTCATAAATATCACTGAGTTTTGTTATTTTTCTGGAAACGCTGAGTAATTTTTCGAAATGTTCTTTGAGGACTTTGAATTCAATTAATAAATTTTTTTTGGGAATATTATTCATTTTCAAAACTTCATTGCAATTTTTAAGCGTATCTATTTCTTTCTGAAAAATGCGGTGAGCATTAAATTTAGTTATTTTTTTTCTTTTCATCTTATTTATGATAATTTTAATATGGAATTAAGTTAAAGTTTAATTCTAGATCTTCAGCAAATTCTTCTCCTGTTTCCAAAGCATCTTCATCATCTTTTTCATAAAACCAATTAACCTGTACATTGCCACCTTTTTTCTGATAATTTTCCAAAATTTCTAAAACATCTAAAATGCATTTGGAAGAGCTTGTATTTATATAAATTAATTTCAAATTGAGGATAGTTTTTTTACTAACTTCAGAAATAAAAGTTTCTATCCATTTGAAAATTGGTAGGAAAAACCCCATTGCATCTTCCGGATAAGAAGAACCACTCATTTCCAGAACCCCTTTCTGAACATTAAAATTAATTTCCAGGGTATATTTTGTTTTCTTTAGATGCATATTATTCATTATTGTTCTCCTTTGAAACATCTACAGATAAAATGAAAAAAGAATATAAATCGTCAACTTTATTTATTTCCGTTTTTAGAATGCTACCGGATTTTCGGGCAATATCTATTAATCCCAGACCTGCGCTTTGAGACTCTTTTGTTCGAGGTAATTTCCTCTGTTCTATATAATATTTTTTTAATCCTTCCTTATCAAGCTGGTTAATATAATTGCATTTATTGAGAATTTTTTTAGCTTTAGAATTTTCGACCAGATTGCCTGAGGTTATCGTATAAAAATGTTTATTTTCACTAATATCAATGATTCCAGTTCCGATCTTTTTGTTTTCATTTTCCAAGCTTATTTTTTCAGCAGAATGATGAAGAATATTCTGGGCAAGTTCAATAAATATTGCAAATATCTTTTTGGATATTTTTTTCTGTCCAATTTTACAAGAGAACTTATTTTTAATTGTTTCTCCTAATTCAACCAGAATATCCTGTGAAATACTACCCTTAAAAGATAATATGAGGTTTTTATTAATTCGCTTTCGGTAAAGTTCGAGTATCTCTTTTTCTATCATTAAACACTTCCTTAAAATTAAA
>JAGLWO010000110.1 GCA_023133395.1 Candidatus Cloacimonadota bacterium
TTTAGTCTGAATGCATTGGAAACGTTTTCCTGTCTTTTTGTTCTGCTTAGTTTCGTTTGAGTTTCTGTGAATTTCTTTCTTAATATCAGGTTTGGAATATGTGTCCAGTTCATCTGTTCTGAAATGACTTTAGTCAGGAATTCGGATTGGTTAAATCCACGTGATCTTTTCTTGACTCTATGAAGTGGAATAGGAGTAATTATATTGATTTCACTGAAAGGTTGAAATTTACTCAGGTATTCCTTTGTGTATTTGCCCAGATATTCTGAGATTTTTCTCATTTCGTTATATTTCAGGTTATGAATAAGACTTTGGATAATGTTATTATAATGAAATATAGAGCATGCTTTATCAAAAAAGAATTCATTTGATTCACAAATTTCGCAAGAATCATTTTCTTTAGGAGCTCCACAAATCTCGCAAATACCTGTGAGAAAGTCCAGAGACTGCTCACATTCCGAACAGAGAATCTGTTCTTTATTTTCCAGTCTTGAATAACAACTGATGCAGGTTTTTTGGAAAATCAGGTCAATTAATGAAAAGAAGATATTCATATTTCTTCTTCAACCTCTTCTTCCTTTTGCTCGAATTTTTTAGATTTTACAGCAAAACCGAGCTGAACAATATAGGGCTCTTCAGGTGACCAGGTCATTAAAGCCCATGCATAAAGCATACGCAATTTTTTCGAGTCCTCTTTAAAAAGTTTGATTTGTTTAGTAACTGCTTGGTGTGATTCTGTTTGGTCTATTGAATGTACTTTTTCAAAAGCTTTGTTTGAAGCATCTAATAGTAATTTCAAATTGGATATAAATTCCTGGGGAAGAACTTCAGAATCTCCTCTTTCCATCATTTGTTGGTTTGCTCTGATCATGGTTTCTACAGCTTTCATTTTATCTGCTCGGTTACGAGGAAATCTTCCAGTTACACCATAGGATTTTAATTTGTTTTCATTTTGAGAAAATTGGCTCAATATAAGTCTTTTACATTTAAGATAGTATTCAAAAGTTTCTTCATCTGTTTTTTTAAGTGCCAGATGAACTTCATTTGTTTTTCCTTTATTTGCTTTGACTGCTTTTGTAGCTTCCTGCCATTTTTCGAAAGCTGAAATTCCCCACTCAATTAAAGGTTCTGGAATTGATAAAGGCTTTGCCCAATAATTGATATAATTCTTTAAAATTTCCAGTCTTGATAAACGGAGAGAATAACTATCATTTGTAAAGTAATTATCCTTAAAAATTGGCATAAAATTCTCCTAAAATCAATCGGCTATTCTTGCCAAACATTACAGAAAAACCATATTAGACATTACAAGATTCTTTTTAAGAATTCATAGAAGTATGTCAAGAACAAAATTATTGTTTTAGGAGAATAAATGTATGTAACTCCTTTATGTTCAGCATATTACGAAATCTTTTATTAAATTCTATGATTATAAAATTTAGTTATTTAAATAATTAAGTTAAAATTACGTAATTATTTTTTCAATGCTGAAATTATATACCTGATTATGCCATAAAAAACGTATATCAATATCCAGGCAAAAAAGACAAAATATGAATATTTTATTGCTGCAATAAAACTGATGATTGCTAAACAGATGAAGAGTTTTGTTTCTCTTGAAAATCTTTTACCTTTTTCAATAGGAAGATATTCAATTTTGCTTATCATCAGAACTGATGATACAAATACAATTACCACAAAAATCTCAAGCGAACGAATTTCTTTCCATAAATAGAAATTAAGTATTGTATAAGATGAAATCATGCCAGCAGCAGCGGGTATTGGTAACCCGATAAATGGATGTTTTTTTGAGATGTCAGTATTTTTTAAAGTAAAACGAACCAGCCGATATCCTCCTGCAAAAACGTAAAAAATAGCAACGATTGCTCCTAAATAGTGAACTCTAAAAAGACCTGCTTTATAGGCTAAAAACCCGGGAACAACACCGAAAGCCACAAAATCAGAGAGGGTATCAAACTGGGCTCCAAACTTACTTTGTGCATTTAGTAATCTGGCAAGTTTACCATCCAGTCCGTCACAAAACATTGAAGCTGCTATTAACCATGAAGCGAAAACGAATTTTCCCTCGAAAGTAAATTGCATGGCTATAAGACCGCAGATCAAACTAAGGGCAGTAAATATATTTGGAATTATGAATTTGATTTGTTTAATTTTTTCGTGCAATTATAGTCTCTCCAGCTTCTATTTTTTGGTTAACCTGAACTTCTATTTTGTAATCATTCGGTAGTTCACAGATACATTCTGCGGAATGTGGGACAATACCAATTAATTTTCCTAGGAGGTTTGTGTTTTTTTCAAACCAGGTAATGCTTGAATTTGTAATTGTTATTTTAACATTTTTATTGTTAGTTACACATCTAATATCTGCTGGGTCTAAAAAGCTTTTTTTTATTAAGATTTTATTGTCTTCGATCTTTATGATTCTTCCATGAATTGGAGCAAGAACGATTTCCTCTTCGGATTCTGAAGGGACAGTACGTTTAATCCGATACTTCATCAGAATAAAAAGGAATAAGAGCAATCCTAAGAGAGAGAAATACTTAACCAGATCGATTTTAAAAATTAGATTTACACTAAAACTAATAATAACTATCAAGATTGGAACTGTTGCTGCTTTGTATTTCAAGCTCTGGATTCTGGTGAGGTATTCAATAGGATTATAATCACTTATCATATTCAGATACCGACTCGGTTAAAGATAAAATCAACGTTTTGTGTATATCTTTCGTATGAAAATATTTCTCCAATTTCATTAGGGGAAAGAAACTCTTTGATCTCTGTATCAGCTAAGATCAGTTCTTTTAGCGGCTGTTTAGTTTTCCAGCATTCCATTGCATTCCGCTGAACCATGCTGTAGGCAAATTCTCGCGAAACCCCCTTTTTGGCAAGTTCCAGAAGAATTACCTGTGAAAATGCGAGTCCATTCGTAAGTTCCAAATTTTTCATCATATTCTCCGGATAGACAAGCAGGTTCTCGATAAGAGGAAGCATTTTATTTAACATATAGTTCATCAAAATGGTTGAGTCCGGCAGGATTATCCTTTCTACAGAAGAATGACTTATATCGCGTTCATGCCAGAGTGCGTTATTTTCTATTGCTGCCAGAGCGTTACTTCTGAGAAGACGGGCAAGTCCACACATTTGTTCAGAGACAACCGGGTTACGTTTGTGCGGCATTGCAGATGAGCCTTTTTGTCCTTTGGAGAAATTTTCTTCTACCTCTAGGACTTCTGTTCTTTGGAGATGACGGATTTCCAGGGCAATTTTTTCGATTGTTGAACCGATAGTTGCAAGTGTATTCATAAACTGAGAAATTCTATCACGTTGAATAACTTGAGTAGATATATTTACTGGTTTAAGATCGAGTAACTTGCAGGTTATTATCTCAATTTCTGGAGAGAGGTGTGCATAATTTCCTACTGCTCCCGAAATCTGACCGACCGATGTTATTTTTATCGCATCGTTCATTCTTTGAATGTTTCTCTGCATTTCATCGTACCAGAGAGCAAATTTGAGCCCGAATGTAGTGGGTTCTGCATGGATACCGTGTGATCTTCCGATGCATAGAGTGTGCTTGTATTCGCGAGCTTTCATTTTTAAAACCTCGGAGAATTTTTCAAGGTCACGAAGAATTAATTCACCGGCTTGTTTTAGTTGTAATGAAGTTGCTGTATCAAGGATATCGGAAGAGGTCATACCAAAGTGAATCCAGCGGGAAGAAGGGCCCACATACTCTGCCACATTGGTAAGAAATGAAACTACATCATGCTTAGTGGTTTCTTCAATTTCAGCTATTTGCTCAATATCAAAATCAGCTTTTTCGACAATGTCTTCTAAATCTTCATCAGGTATTATTCCAATTTCGTTCATAGCCTTGCAAGCTGCAATTTCCACATCCAGCATACACTGAAAGCGATTTTGTAAATCCCAGATTTTTGCTATTTCATCACGGGAATATCTTTTTATCATTTTTACCTCTTATTTCAATGGTTTAATTTCTATATTATTTCTTGTTATTTTGTCAATTTGAATATTAACCACTTCTTTTTTATCCTTTTCAATAGAGATAAAATCTAGGTCATTATCGTACTTAAAGTTTATATCGATTTTTTCTTTTTGAAAAGAAATTTTTTCGATTCCCATTTTGTCGGAAAAATAGACTTCGTAATTCTTGAATATTAGAAATTGATTTTCAATAATTTCGTCTTTTTGAGAATAGAAGTCTTGCAGGTTATTAAAAATAATTGATATATTTTTTAACTCTGCGTTCTCAATTTTAGTTGACTCAGATTGGTCAGGCAACCTGAGAACAAGGACAGAATCAAAATATGCAGAGAAAAAAGGTGTTGGCTTCAGTCCTGTAATTCCTGAGTCGAAAATATCGATTCTGAAAATATTGTTGTTTTTTTGAAGTATTATATTATTCCGGAAAGCGAAGCTCTTGTAATTAACTTCGATAATTCCTTCTATACGGAAACTTTTCCAGGAATTAAGATGTTCCAGCAGAAGTTTTTCTTTTTGTACTTTATCCGGTTTCGTAAAAATAGCACAACTGGAAACGAATAATGTCAGTATTAGTAAAATTACTATCTTATTTTTTAGATATTTCATTCTTTTTTCGGAATAAGAAAATAATTGAGATAACACTTGCAATTATCATAATTGCACTGAGTATCTGTCCCATTGTCATAAACCCGATCAGATTACCGAGGTGGGCATCCGGTTCTCT
>JAGLWO010000111.1 GCA_023133395.1 Candidatus Cloacimonadota bacterium
TCTTTCGTGATGAGTAATTCTTTTTCAAACCAGGTTTTAGCTCAGATCGACCTCTGGCAGAATGAACACGATAAAAAAGTTTATTTCCTTTCCAAGAAATTAGATGAAATGGTAGCCAGGTTCCATCTGGATAAATTAGGAATTAAGCTTACTAAACTCACACCCAGGCAAGCAAATTATATTGGCATACCGATTGATGGACCTTACAAATCCGATCATTATAGATATTAAGAAATAAGCAGGAGTAATGCATGAAACTGATAGATAAGATAGAGAATAAAACTGCGATTGTTGGTATAGTTGGTTTAGGTTATGTAGGGCTGCCAATGGCTGTAACAGTTGCCAAAAAAGGTTTTGAAGTTATTGGTGTCGATATTAGTGATTATGCAGTAAATCATGTAAATGCAGGTGAAAATTATATTGGAGACGTGGATGATGTAGAATTGAAGGAACTTGTAGAAAAAGGAAAACTCAAGGCTACCTTCGATTATAAAGAAATGGAAAAAGCTGACGTAATCATGATTGCAGTTCCCACTCCTTTAGATAAATATCAACAACCGGATTCATCATACGTGCGTTCATCAGTTGAATCTCTGGCAGAGAATATTTCAAAACATACACTTATTATCCTGGAAAGCACTACTTATCCGGGAACTACAGAAGAGATACTGGTTCCTGTATTTGAAGAAAAAGGATTTAAAGTTGGAGAAGATATTTTCATTGCATTCTCTCCTGAACGTGTGGATCCAGGCAATAGAGACTACAAGACCAATAACACTCCAAAAGTTGTAGGAGGAGTTACTGAAAACTGCAACCGAATTTCTAAAATTTTCTATCAGAATATTCTGGATGCAGCAATTTTTATGGTTTCATCTCCAGCAATTGCTGAAATGGAAAAAATTTATGAGAACACTTTCAGAAATATCAATATTGCCCTGGCAAATGAAATGACCATTCTTTGTGAAAAAATGGGGTTAGATGTTTGGGAAGTGATAGAAGCAGCAAAGACTAAACCTTATGGATTTATGGCTTTCTATCCTGGACCAGGAATTGGTGGACACTGTATTCCACTCGATCCCTTCTATCTTACCTGGAAAGCAAGGGAATACGGTTATCATACCAGATTGATAGAACTTGCAGGTGAAATTAATAATTCAATGCCGGAATTCGTGGTTTCCAAACTTGGAAAGCTTCTTAATAAAAAAGGGCTGGCACTATCGAAATCTAAAGTACTTTTATTGGGTGCTGCTTATAAAAAAGATATTGATGATATGCGTGAATCTCCGATTCAAGATATTATAATTATCCTGGAAAAGAACAATGTAGAATTCGATTATAACGACCCCCACCTTCCAGAAATTTACAATGAGTTAAATAATAAAAATTATAAATCTGTTAGCCTTGAAAATATTGAAGATTATGATGCTGTTATAATTATCACAGACCACTCAGCCTACGATTATGATGATATTCTCAAAAGAGCAAAAATGATTCTCGATACCAGATATGCTTATAATGGAATAAAAGCAGATAATTTAATCAGAATGTAAAATACCAAAGGATGCTGTTTATGTTCCTCTTATTAAGAAATTATGGCTACACATAAACCTGTCGAAGTTCAAGAATTATTCGGGGATTTAGAACCTGCTTCAGATGGACTGAGATGGTTTGTAGCACACACAAAACCAAGACGTGAAAAAAAATTAGCTGAATATTCTTTGAAAAATAGTATCAATTACTATCTTCCTCTCAGAGACAGCGTACGTGTGTATAAATATCGTAAAATAAAGTTCACAAAGCCCATGTTTCCGGGTTATGTTTTTATAAAATGTACATCTGAGGAAAAGAGGACTTTAATTATAAC
>JAGLWO010000112.1 GCA_023133395.1 Candidatus Cloacimonadota bacterium
AGCATGAATGAAAGGCAGTTCAGCATAGCCTTTTTTGGTTGTGACCACACTTCCTTCAAATTCGATCTTTGAATAAATAACTCCATTTTTAACTGTCTCAGCTATTTTATGCTCACCAAGAATATAGTTAAGTTCATATTCAGAACTGCTTGGTTGATTGAAATAGACCTCAAATCCTTGAGATGCAAACAAACCGGTTGCAGCAAATAAAATAGCTACAATAGATAAGTACTTAAATTTTTTCATATTTGCTCCTTGTATTTTCCTTTTTTATCTGATTAAATTTCTGAAGTTTCCAAAACTTCGGAAGTTTATAATGTTACTTCATTAATATCATTTTCCTTGTACTGGTGTATCTTCCACCAGCTTTCATTTTATAGAAGTAAATGCCACTGGCTACATTTCGATTGTTGTTATCTTTACCATTCCAAACCACATTGTAAAAACCAGCATTCATATTATTATTTACCAATGTTCTAATCTTTTGACCTTTAATGTTAAATATCTCCAGAACCACTTTTGAATCCGCTTTCAAACTGAAACTTATATTTGTCTCCGGATTGAATGGATTAGGATAGTTACCACAGAGTTTAATGATAGAAGGAATAACTGACATATCGTCAGTAGACACCTCAGGTTCAAATGGCGGGAATAAAATATAGTCTACCCAGACGCAGTCCTGCCCTCCAACTTCACCGACATCTTTATGGTACATCCATTCAAAAGTATGATCACCTGCGCTAACCTCAAAAATTACCTGACCCCATGGAGTTTCACCTGCCCATTTATCCATTTCCTCACCATCGATAAAGAATACAAGATAGTCATAATAATTACCTGAAACACTACCAACATCCTCACATGAAGTTTTTCGATAAAAGCTTATTTCACTATCACAGAGAACATCGAGAGTAATAATCATCGAAGTAATTTGATTGTGGTTGATAGTTCCAGATTTTGCACTATAAACACCCTCATAAACTTCGAGGTCAGTAATCTGCCAATCTGCATTTCCACCAAATACCCAGGAATAATTAGAAAAATCACCTGTTTCAAAATCTTCCACAGCTAAGCCTATAGTCAGATAGAAAGTATTGCTGAGATTATAACCACCGCTGGTGGCAATAAAATCTAGTATTGCAATTGATCCTGGTTCAGCACTAGAGTTAACCTCAATATTGAATTCTGCATATCCTTCTTCTTCAGGAGCAAGTCCTGTAAGGTTAAAAGAATCATTGATCATTGTGATGATATCGGGAGACCCATTCACAAGAAGAGCAGCAATATCCTGAGATGTTGCATGCCCAATATTTGTAAGCGGAACAGAAAGAGTAGCAGTTTCACCAGGATCGAGTAGACCATTACCACCACTGTCATTTATTATCATGTCCCCAATCTCAAAAGCTGGAGCATTAAAGGTAATATTGATATTTGAATTCCATGTATCGCTTCCCACTATTTCTACATCGAAAATTATCATATACTGGTCAGGGATGTTATCAGCAACTTCAATTTCAAATGCATCTTGTATTGTTACAGTTGCACCAGCAGCAATATCACCAATTTCAATATAATCGGAAGTGATGTTCACATAAGTGTCATCTGTACTGAGAGTAGCATTAACATTAAGAGCTGCTTCTATACCTACATTTTCAAAGGTTACATCCAGAGTAATGATTTCATTATATTCGGGGATGTTATTATTATCATCATGTACTTCGTAAGAATTTA
>JAGLWO010000113.1 GCA_023133395.1 Candidatus Cloacimonadota bacterium
AACTTATCAGAAAAGATGGGAATAAATATTTTAAAATCGAAAAGAAAGAAACCGTAAAATAACACAAATTTTCACGAATAATTTTTTTTAATCCCACTGCCTGCTAATCTCGTAACAACAGATAGCTGCTGTAACCCCAACGTTCAATGAGTTTTTCCAACCTGAAACAGGAATGCTCACAATTTCATCAACCGATTTTAAAACTTCTTTTGAAATCCCTAAAGCTTCGTTCCCAAGAATTAGAGCACAAGGTTTTGCAAATTCAATTTCAGAGATATTCTTTGCATTCGAGGTTGTTTCGATAGCATATATTTCCACACCGTTTTCTTTCAGAAACTCAATAACCTCTCTAGTTATATCAAATTTCTGCCAATCAACGTAAATTTCTGTTCCCATCGAAGTTTTGCTGACCTTAGGATTTTCAGGAGTAGCTGTATAACCGCAAAGAAATATTTTTGAAACTCCGAAACATTCTGCAGTTCGGAAAATCGAACCCACATTGAAAGATGAACGCAGGTTATTTAAAACCAAGTAAAGCGGTATTTTCTGTCGTTCCGTTCTTTTTCCATCTTTCTTCAGGACTAGGAAATCGTCATCTTTTAAATCTCTTCCAAGGTGCTGTTCTAAAGGTACTGTAAAAGAAAGGAACTCTCGCAAAGATAACCAAGAAAGATTGAGTTCAACTTTATATCCTGCATATCCCAGACATTTGTAAAATTCATTTAAAAGCTCTGTTCTAAGCTGTTTATCCTGCCAGTTCCGTTCGATCTGCCGGATGAACTCCAGCAGAACTTTCTGCTGTTTTACTTTGCTGAATGATAGGAACTTTTTTTCAGAATATTTCATTTAAAAATAAAACAGGGGAGCTTTTCAGCTCCCCTTAATTCTCTATTTCTGTTCAACTTTCTTAAGAGTTTTTACTTTCTTCTTTTTCGGTCTGTATTCTTCAAGTTCAGCTTTCAGTTTGGCATTTTCTTTTTTTAACTGTTCATTTTCTTCTCTTAAAACTATAATTTTATTTTGCAATTTTCTAACATTCTTAACACGCAATTTTCTTTTTTCTATCATTTCATCATGTTTTATTTTCAGCTCTTTTTTAGCTCTTCGCAGTTCTTCATGTTCGACTTTTAAAACCATATACTCTTTTTCCAATTTTGCTCTTTCTTCTTCTAACTTGTAATATTCGATTTCATAATCGATCTTTTTCTTTACTTGAACCTTCTTACCTTTTGTGACCTGCTGGGATTGTTGAGCTCCCAAACATACAAATAAACCCAGGATAATTAAAATTATAATTGATTTTCGCATCGTTCCTCCTTATGGAAATCTTTATTTACTTATACGAAATTTCATGTCAAATGATTTATGCTTATTAAAACATAAATTTAGGAAATCTTCTTGACAATAGAGAATTTTAAAATTGAATCTTCTTCAAAAAGAAAAAGAGAATTCAAGGATAGGTTATGAGAAAGTTCATATTGATATTTATACTTATAACCATATTATTTTTCACTTTAATTGCATCAGAAAAAGTTAATAAATCCAATGTATACTTTACAAAGGATGTTTCTGCTGAAGGTGTATTGAAAGTATTCGAAAAGATCAGCGACCAGGTTCACGGCAAAGTTGCTATTAAAGTACATTTTGGAGAGGATGGAAATAAAACCTTTCTCAAACCATATTTAGTCCAAAAACTCGTGGAGAAATTAAATGCAACTTTAGTAGAAACAAATGTTCTTTACGTAAGTAAAAGAAGATATACTGAAAGTCATATACAGCTAGCAAAAGACCATGGTTTCAACTTTGCACCAATTGATATTCTGGATTCCGAAGGTGAGAAGATCATTCCGCTAGGCTTAACCCATTATAAAGAAGTTAAGGCTGGCAGTCACATTGATAACTATGATACATTTGTAATATATTCACATTTCAAAGGTCATAGTATGTCCGGTTTTGGAGGAGCAATTAAAAATGTTTCGATGGGGTTGGCTTCAATCCCTGGGAAGATGGCCCTTCATGCTTCTTCGGTTCCAATATACAAACCCGGAGCTTGTACCCAGTGTGGGATATGTGTTCCAGAATGTCCAGGTGGTGCAATTTCAATAAACCCACTTGTAATAGATGTGAAAAAATGTATTGGATGTGGTACATGTATCGGAATCTGCCCTGTACGTTGTTTTGATGTTCCCTGGAGAAGTACTGAACAGAGTGTATTCTTAGAAAGACTTTGCGAATATGCCAAAGGTTTTACAGATAACTACAATATGGTTTATATAAATGTCCTAGCAAATATTTCAAGAAGATGTGACTGCTCTACGAGAGCTCCCGTACCTTTTATGGATGATATTGGAATCTTAGCTTCCACAGATATAGTTGCCGTCGAAAATGCAAGCCATGACCTGGTCGATGAAGCGTATGGCAGTGACGATACCTTCTTAAAAGTTAATTACGTTAGCGGAAAAAACCAGATAGAA
>JAGLWO010000114.1 GCA_023133395.1 Candidatus Cloacimonadota bacterium
ATAGGAACAGACGCAGGGAGAAGGCATTGTTAGGTATTAACTCGCTGTGCTCGTGGAATTAAATAGGAAGAGAAGCAAGAAGAAGGAATTTAGTGAAAGATTGTTCGAGGAAGATTGGCATTGGTAGGCACTCGTCGTGTTTAACAATAAATACCTACAAATACCCATTAATGCCTATGAATTCCCGTCGTATACTCATTTCCCCCGAACCCATAACCTGCTACCTGAAACCTTCTAAAGATAAATGCAAGAATTTGTGGAAGAAGGAATTTACTCGCTTCAGTCTTCATTTCATTACGCCTTGACAGGTCGCTTGTGGAATTGTGGTGTAATATGAAGATAATATATACATATAAAGATTTGGGAATTTATAAAGTTGCGTTTGATTTTACTATCAAGTCAAACTTCGCTTGGCATAGACGATATATTTCTAAAAATTGTTATTGTTAACAAAAAATGGAATTAAATTATTCCATTGATCCTGGTAGTTGATACCAAACGCTTAAATAGTTTTAATATAGGAGCATAAAAGACATGAATTACACGGAATTTCGGCAAAGGATGAAATCTTTTCCCATATTTTCGATTCGGGAGATAGAAAAGCAATTTCCTTGTTTTGACAGGCGGCGGCTTGTTGAATGGCAGGAAAAAAGATATATCCAAAAACTGCGGAACCGGTATTATTGTTTTACTGATCGGAGGGTAGAAGAACCTTTTTTGTATTATACTGCTAACGAATTGTATCGACCGTCGTATTTATCTCTAGAATCAGCATTGTCTCGATACGGTTTTATCCCGGAGGGTGTATTCCGGATCATATCCTGTACAACGCTCAAAACCTGTATATTTGAAACTCCCGTTGGAATTTTTGGTTATCATCATCTAAAAGCAAATATGTTTTTTGGTTATCGTCTTGAATCTTGGGGAGATCATCATTATACTATTGCAGAACCTGAGAAAACTCTGATTGATTATCTGTACCTGCATCCTGAAATAAAAAGATTGGAAGATTTTAGATCATTACGCTGGAATGTTCTTACTATTAAGGAGCAGATATCAATGGAGAAACTTTCCAGTTATGAATCTTATATAGCTTCATCTGCATTGAGTAAACGTCTTTCGGTACTTAAGGAGTTCCTTAATGTTAAAACTTAGTGAAATACAATCGTTCTTTCCGGAATCGCTTCACCGGTTTCCTCGATTTATGTTGCGTGAATATCTTCAATACAAGATATTAGATATCATTTATGATACTGAATATGCAAACGAATTTTGTTTTTTAGGAGGTACTTGTCTCAGAATCGTACATGGAAACCATCGGTTCTCTGAAGACTTGGATTTTGATAATACTGGTCTTGGAGAAGAACAGTTTGCGAATGTTGCCGATTTGATCCAAAAGCGACTGAAACGTGAAGGATATGAAATTGAGATCAAGATGGTGATGCGTGGAGCTTGGCATTGTTATATCAGATTTCCCGGATTGCTATTTGGAGAAGGGCTTTCCGAATACCAGGAAGAAAAAATCCTGATACAACTTGATGCTGAATCGCAGCATTTTAGTTTCATTCCAGAACGAGTCATCGTGAACCGATTTGAAGTATTTACAACAATTCTTACAACTCCTTTACCATTGCTGTTAGCTCAAAAATTCTACGCGATTATAAATAGAAATCGCAATAAGGGAAGAGATTTTTTTGATGTGGTTTTTTTGCTGGGAAAGGGTGTGCAACCGGATTATAATTTTTTAAAAGCAAAAGCTTCGATTACAAATGCGCAAATTCTGAAACAGCGGATTTTGGAAATATGTCAATCGTTGGATATGGAAGTAATGGCAAGGGATGTAGAACCATTCCTCTTTGATCCGAAAAACCGTAAAAAAGTGATCCGGTTTGCAGAATATTTTCAGCAAAGTTTTTAATATTATTTTGTGAAGACTGTAAACTGTAGGAAGGAGTATAAATATATGGTAGTGGTTCGGTAGTGGTTCGGTAGTGGTATAGTAAGGGTGCGGTGAAAGAGTGGTAATCAGGAAGAAGAAATAGCGACTGGGAGAATTTGAGAGAGGGAGACTTTGAGACTTGGAGAAAAGGAGAATATGAGAAGGGGTGAATAACAGAATTTAGAAGGTAGTAATAAAAAGACAGGAGAAATTATATTGAATATATTAGATAAAATAAAAAAACCTGAAAGCAGAAAGCTAGAGTTTAAACGTCAAATGCCATTAAAAGTAGATTTGTTGAAAACAATTATCGCTTTTTCCAATGGAGCAGGTGGTGAATTGATAATTGGCATATCTGATAAGGAAAGGGAAGTTATTGGCGTTAAAGATCCCTTACTGCTTGAGGAGAAAATATCCAATATGATTTATGATTCTATAAGACCAATGATTTCTCCTTATATTTCCATTATAAACATAAATGGTAAAAATATCATTCATATACAGGTAATGAATGGTGCAAATAAACCTTACTTCATAAAATCAATTGGAATAAAAGACAGCACATTTATTAGGTTTGGTTCATCTACAAGAAAAGCATCTCAGGAAATTATTGAAGAAATGCAAAGAGAGATTCATGGTTATTCATACGAAGAAGAAATTATCTCTTCCTTAACGTTTAACGATTTAGATCAAAATGCTATTAAATATTTTTTGCATGAAATCAATGTAGGCCATTTAGATAAAGATATTTTAACTAAATGGCGTATTCTTAACAAAGATGATGGGGATTATTTTCCTAGTGTTTTATCTATAATATTATTTGGTAAAGCAGAACTTTCAGAATACGATTATTTTAATATCAGGATAAGCAAATTTAATGGCACTGATTATAATGATATTGTGGAATCAAAAGAATTTACTATACCTTTATTTCCTAAGATTGATGAAATAATAACTTTTTTGAAATCTTATATTAAAAGAACATCTGTATTGAATGGAGCACGTAGAATTGAAAAAACTATTATACCTGATTTTGCTATTCGTGAGGTTGTTATCAATGCTATTGTTCATAAGGATTACAGTATTAAATCATCGATAAAAATTAATGTCTTTGATGATAAAATTGAGGTTATAAATCCCGGAGTATTATATGGTAATTTGGATATTCAGGATCTTGGTAAAGGTATTTCAGAATGCCGAAATAGAAAAATAGTAAAGATATTTCGAAAAATTGGTTTTATGGAAGAGTTAGGTTCAGGTATCAGACGTATAATAAATTTATTTTCAGAAGATAATTTAAAACCTCCTGTATTTGAAGAACAAGGTCGATATTTTAAAGCAATACTTCCACAGGAAAAATATACTCTAACTTTAACTGAAAAAATATATAATATAGTTTTGGCAAAAAGACAAATTAATATGTCTCAACTTATTTATGACATTGATTTGCATAAAAATACAATTTTGTACCATCTAAATATTTTAATTAAAAGTAAGAAAATTGCCAGAAAAGGCAAAGGAAAGAATACTTTTTATGTTATTCGTACTAAATAATCCCGTTCGAACAATATTGTGCGAATATTTGTGCGAATGTTCAAATAACTGTGCGAATAGCAAAACCTCCGTCAAAAAATGTTTATCCTGTTAGATACTATGAAAGATAATTCGAAGAAGATGAGATTAAATGAAAGAAGTTTCTTGGGATAAGGTATTAATAGGAATTTACTCACTTCGTTCGTGGAATTAAAT
>JAGLWO010000115.1 GCA_023133395.1 Candidatus Cloacimonadota bacterium
AGGTTTTACCGGCTTCTTTTACCGGGAAATTACACTTTCACTTTTCATAAAGATCAATATGCAGATATTATAAAAAGCAATATCATTGTTAGTGAAGATTTTGTTACAGAACTCAATATTTGTTTAAAACCTGAATTTATTAATTCTCAAAATATTGATATCTTTATAGAAAGTAATTTTGTCCATTTACAGTGGGAAGATGAAGCAGATTATGATTATGAAATCTATTCCTCCGAAAACCCTTATACTGATTTTGAATTGAATACTTCCGGCGAGTTTATAGGAAATAGTCATTGGAAAGAAGCTTTATCAGATAACAGAAAGTTTTTTATGATCAAAAGAATTCCTGCCGAATAGTAATTAAATGCCTACAAAACAAATAATTAATTAAGATTTAGCAACAATACTTTGTCTATTAGACCAAAAAAAAGCGATAAATTGAAGTAAAAAAATTTTAAGGAGGTAATTCAGATGTTCAAGAAAAAACTATTTTTACTATTAGTTTTCTTTTGTATTGTATTTATAAGTTTAAATGCATTAACGGAAGAAGAAAAACAAGAGATATTTGAAAGAGGTAAAAGAGAATTTATTGCTAAATTAGATTCTTTTATCGCCAATAACAAACCGATCATTAGTGAATCATATACCTATAGTGATGAATCAGCAATAAAAACGTTTAATGGTGACATAAGGCAAATAGATATATTTTATAAATATGTGCTTTATGGAGACAAAATTACTCAGAAAAAAGGGATTGATGGTTTTATAAGATGGTATGGTAATCCGGATAGAGCTGAAAAATACAAACAAGATACTATTTTTGTAAGCTACAGACCTAAAATAATTCAATTGATCTATGAATTTCTTGATGATGAATATCCTGCTTTACAAGTTACTGCTGCAAGAACTCTTGCTTATATGGGAATTGATGATAGCTTGGTTATTGAGAAGCTTACGTATTTTGCAAATGGAACTGATTCTGAAGAATGGAATTTGGAAAATACTCTTGTTTATCAATGTTTACATCATTATCTCTATTTTGGTGGAACTTTCACAAAGAAAGAGCTTGAACAAAAAAAACAAAGAGCTATTAAAGAAATAAAAGATATATCCAAAATTGGATTAAATATCATAAAAAGTAGAAATAAGAAAAAAAAATTCCAAATTAAAGAAAATAAAAAATCATTTAATAATTATAATTTAAAAAGACATCGAGACTTAGATTGGAATGGGAATACTTCAGCAGCTTATTGTGAGGAATGGTATGGACCTGAAATAACAGATTGGAATCCAGCTTATGCAAACTATGCATCACTGGGAGGAGATTGTGCTAATTTCGCATCTCAGTGTTTAATTGCAGGTTATTATGAGGATATTAAAACTTTTCTCTCATCTATCCAGGCGAAGCTGTGCGTAGCCTGATTCTCTTTTTCGGGGAATTAGAAAAAGGTTTTGTTAGTAATTTGAATATAATTGAAGTTGTGTTGAACACTTATTTAGACGTAGGTATAAACCATGCTGAAAAATTAACAGTCTTGCTTTCTTTTTCAAGTCCAATTATTATTATTTCTAAATCTATACGATATTTATTTTTATATCGATTTCCTACAATATCATAATACAATATGTTCAAATATATCGGGTGAATTAAAAAGTTAGTCATATCTTTTTTTAAACTCTCTTGGTATTTAAGCTGTATATAAGAAGAAACAAAAAATATATATGAATATGGAATATTAATTCTTAGCCCTGTTTTCTCAATAGAACAAGGTAATATATAATCAACTTCTGTGAAAAAGTCATTTTTCAGAGTAATTAACCCATAAATTGAATCATTTATTGACCATGATAGCCAGTCATTTACAATTTTTAAATCTTTATATAAAGGAATTGTCTTATTTAATTCAGAAAGGATTTCATAATAACCCGAAATATTAAATTTCCATTTTATATTAATTTCTTTTGCGGCTCCGTTACCAATGTTATATAAAATAACTTCAAAATGATCTAAAGGTTTTATCTGTAATTCATTGTCGTTTTGACAATATGATGTCCAACTTGTAGGGATGGCTTCGGCATATGCACTATCAGCTTCTGCAAATATTTGTTGTCCTGCAGGAATTATAGTTGGTTTGTAAGTATCTCTTCGTTGACTTTTCATTTCAATGAGCGTAAAGAAAATAATTATAACCGTTAAGCATGAAACAAAGACTGAAATTTTAGATATTGTTTGGATCTTTATCATATTTTCTCCTTTAAATTTAAAGTCAAAAAACATAATATTCCTTATTCAATAAATCATATTAATAACAAAAGATTCATAATATGATTTTTGAAGTTTATATAATAATTATTTTAAATTTGTCAAACATTTTGCCATATATTCCTGTTATTTCCCAGTTTCCAATCTCACTTTTCAGATTATTCCTTGCCAAAATCCTCGTGCCTTTTTTGGTCGCAACAGTTAAAAAAAATAAGGATAAAATGTGAAAAAAACAGCTATTATTTTATGGAGTTTACTTATGACTTTATCATACGCAGAAAGCGGATACAAACTTCCGCCAGATAATATCACAAAAATATTTAATACTTCTCCTTTCCCAAAAATTAAATTTATTCAATTTGAAGAGATCAGTCTGGAAACAACTTATCAGAAATATCAAACATTAGAAGACATATCACAACCTGCGGATAAACTTGCAGGACAGGATATAATTAAAAGAATTAATGCCCCAAGTAAGAGTTACCCGATTACTTCTATGAAAATTTTAAACTTCCAAACCGATAAAGAAATTACTGTAGAACTTCCAAAAGATTTGAAGATCAGGACTTATAAATTTTCTTTTGATAACAAAAAAATTGCAGCATCCTATGAAACTGAACAAGGTATAGAATTATTAATTATCGATGTTGAAATAGGAAAAATCAAGCAGTTCGAGAATATTCAAATTAACGATGCTTTTGAAGATGACGGTTTCTGGTGGATGAACGATAATAAAACCATACTTATAAAAACAATCCCTATAGAACGTGGTTCAGAACCTGAAAGACCCTTGATTCCAGAAAGTCCAATTATCGAAGAAAGTTATGGGAAAACCAGCACGGAAAGAACCTATCAACACCTGCTCAAGGATGAATATGATGAGTTATTATTCGATTATTATTTCACTTCACAGTTGTTTCTTCTCAACTCCAGAACTAATAAACTCACAAAACTGGGAAAGCCCAGAATTTATGAAGATATTGTGCTCTCACCCGACAATAAATATCTGTTCGTGGAGAAAATCGAGCAACCATATTCGTACCAGGTTCCTTATTATCGTTTTCCTAAAACTTTTGAAATAATAAATCTGAAAGGTAAGCTTATTAAACATATTTTTAAAAGAACTCTTCAGGATGAAGTTCCAATTGGTGGCACCTACAAGGGACCAAGGAAATTCCAGTGGCAGCCATTAAAGGATGCAACCTTGATCTGGGTAGAAGCTCTCGATGAGGGAAATCCTAAAAACAAGGTGTCACATCGCGAC
Source organism: Candidatus Cloacimonadota bacterium (assembly GCA_023133395.1). Classification (GTDB taxonomy): domain Bacteria; phylum Cloacimonadota; class Cloacimonadia; order Cloacimonadales; family TCS61; genus JACNIV01. Next base: position 3,528 of record JAGLWO010000115.1, read on the forward strand.
AAAATTATGAGACTGGTTGCTCCTTTCAAAAAAGAACCACAAGAAATATTTCGTTTGGAACATCGTTTTTCCAATATCGAGTGGTGCGAGATCGAAGATGAATTAATTTTCTCCGAATACGATAGAGACAAACTCTGGAAAAAGAAATGGCTCTATAAAATTGGTGGCAAGAGTCCCGAACTTATTTTTGACCTCAGCACTCGTGATAAATACAATCACCCTGGGGATATAATAAAAAGAATAACAAAACGAGGTGAAAAGGTTTTCATTAAAAATGGAGATACTGTTTATTTCAAAAACAATAAAGGAGCAACTCCAGATGGAAACTATCCATATCTGGCAGAATTCAATCTAAAAACCAAAAAAAAGAAAATCTTATTCAAATGCAGAGAAAATTTCCATGAAACCATTTCAGCTTTTGTAGGAGATAGTTTTGATAAAATAGCCATAAAAAGTGAAAATAAATTAACACCTCCAAACTATTTCTTTGTGGATTTGAAAACAGGTAAAAGGGAAAAAATCACTGATTATCCTAATCCATATCTGGAATTAAAAGATTTAAAAATAGAACTTATCACTTATAAAAGAAAAGATGGAATTCCTCTTTCGGGAACTTTATACTTACCTGTAGATTATAAGCAAGGAGAGCGTTTACCCCTCATAATAGGAGCCTATCCAGTGGAATTTGCTGATAGTAAAACTGCCAGCCAGGTTGATGCTTCACCAAATCGGTTTATCAGTTTCTGGTTTGATTCTGTTAAATATTTAGCCCTGCATGGTTATGCAGTATTATCCGGAGCATCAATACCAATTGTGGGAGACCCAGAAACGGTTAATGAGACTTTCATCGAACAAACAATTACCAGTATTGAAGCTGCAATAAATTATCTTAATAAAAGAGGAATAATTGATCCGAAAAGGGTTGGCATAATCGGTCACAGTTACGGAGCATTCATGGTGGCAAATATTCTTGCCCATAGTGATTTCTGTGCAGCTGGAGTCGCTAAAACCGGAGCTTACAATCGTACTTTAACTCCCTTTGGATTCCAAAAAGAACGCAGAACATTATGGCAGGCAAAGGAATTCTATACAGAAGTTTCCCCTTTTATGTATGCAGAAAAAATAAATGAACCTCTGCTTCTTATTCACGGAGAAGAAGACCCTAATTCAGGGACATATCCTATACAGTCGAGAAGAATGTACCAGGCTTTAAAGGGTAACGAAGCAACAACCAGACTGGTTATATTACCTTATGAAGGACATATCTATCGTGCTAGAGAATCTTTGCTCCATACTCTTTACGAAACCATTGAATGGTTTGATTCTTTTGTAAAATATAAAAAGTAAGATTTGATATTAGATTTGTAAATTCATACATTAATAAAGCCTTTACCGTAAATTAGCACTCTAAGATTTAGTTTGACAATTTTTTAAAACCAATTATTTTGTCTTTAAATTAGCGCTCCTTCAATTTGAGTGCTAAAGAAAAGGTGGGTGAAATGAAGAAAGCTGAGATACGGCAGGATAATGTTTTAAAGCATCTTGTAGATGAATTTATTCATACAACAGAACCGGTTTCTTCCAAACTTATTTGCGAAAAATATATCAAAACTGCAAGTCCAGCTACAATAAGAATAGACTTGAATAAACTGGAGAAAGAAAATCTTATTTATCAGCCACATACCTCTGCTGGTAGAATTCCCACGATAAAAGGTTATAGAGCTTACCTTCGTAAAATATCCACAAAGATTGACAACACTTTCTATGATAAGACTGAACTTCTCAGGAACATCTTAGTTAAATATTATAAGGACACTCCTCTGGCTTTGCATTATATCATGCAGCTTTTGGCTCGCGAAACAGATCAACTTAGTTTTGTTGCTGAACCTCAAGTATCTTATGGCTATCTCGAGAAACTTGATGTATTCAAGATTTCACAAAATAAATTGCTCTTTGTAGTTAGTCTGGATTCCGGACTTGATAAAACAGTTATTCTCAAATGTGACCAGAGTATCACAGAACAGCAGTTAAGAGCTATTGTTCGTTATATGAATGACGAGTTGGTTGGACTTCGCATTTACGATATTCAAAATAAGACTCTGGAAGAGATAGCAGAATCAATTACTGAAGAAAATACTATAATGAAGCTTTTCATTCAGGAACTACAAAATGCTATTACTGAGATTAGTAACTATTATATTCACTTTGATGGAAATATTACATTTCTCGAACAACCTGAATTCGATGATAAAAGCTCAATTTTAACTTTTCTGGGATTTATTCAGCGACAGGATTATCTTATTAACCTTATGCAGAAATGTAAAGAAAAGAAATCCTGGAATGTAATGATGGGAGAAGATCTTGGACAGCCTGAATTCATAAATTACTCTCTCATCTTTTCAAAATATGAAATCTTTGGAATTCCCGGTTATCTCGGTATTCTCGGTCCAACCAGAATGAACTACGAAAAAAACATCCCAATAATTCGGGATATTGCATATACAATCACAAACACAACAAAAAAAGGAATGGTGGTACCTCAAAAATGACAGATATTAAACAAACAAAGAGCGAAGAAACTCCACAAACAGAAAAGAAAAAGAAATTAACTTTAAGCGAAAAATACAACCAACTACAAGTTGAATATGATGAATTAAAAGACAGATGGATGCGTGGAGCAGCTGAATTTGAAAACTTCCGTAAACGGACTTTCACTGAAAAAGCAGACTGGATCAAGAATGCCACTGAACGACTTGTTCTGGAATTATGTGATGTTGTAGATAATTTTGAAAGAGCTCTCCATCCTGAAGTTGAGAAAAATAGGGAAGCCTTTGAAAAAGGGATCAAGCTAATTTTCCAACAATTAGAAGCAGTGTTGAAAAAGGAAGGAGTTAAAAAAATTAATGCTTTAGGAGAAGAATTCGATCCAAATTTTCATGAAGCCCTTGCACATATTCCTTCCGAACTCGAAGAAAACAAAATAGTGGCAGTTATTCAGAATGGCTATATAATGAACGAAAAAATTATTCGTCCGGTACGAGTAGCTGTTTCCAATGGAGAAAAACCAAAAAAATCAAAAGAAAAATTAGCAGCGAACAAAACAAACAAAAACGAACAATAAAAAATTTGTTGGTTATAGTTTGTGTTTGTTAATTGTATAATGGTTAAAAGTTTTTAGTTCTTGTTAGATATTGTTAGTTGCAAAAAAAATAAAATTATTAAAAAATATTTGGAGGAAAAATGGAAAAAATAATCGGAATCGACCTGGGTACAACCAACTCCTGCGTAAGTGTGATGGAAGGTGGTAAACCGATCGTGATACAGAATGCTGAAGGAAGTAGAACTACTCCATCCATCGTTGCATTCACAAAAGATAAGGAAAGACTGGTCGGTCAGCTTGCAAAACGTCAAGCAGTGACAAACCCAAAAAATACAATCTCATCTATCAAGAGATTCATGGGTCGCAAACTTAATGAAGTGGGTTCTGAAATTAAAAATGTGAACTATCAGGTTAAAGGTGGCAAATATGGCGAAGCAATTATTCATATTGATTCAGAAAACAAAGATTATACACCTCAAGAAATATCTGCAATGATCCTTACAAAAATGAAAGAAACAGCAGAAGCTCATCTTGGAACTAAAGTCACTGAAGCTGTTATAACTATTCCCGCATATTTCAACGATGCCCAAAGACAGGCTACAAAAGATGCAG
>JAGLWO010000116.1 GCA_023133395.1 Candidatus Cloacimonadota bacterium
ATCTGCTTTTTTATAAGAAATCCTTAATAAACCCTCCTCAGCTGGAAGGTCTACCAGAAAAGTGATATCTGGTTTCAAACCAAAAGTTGCAAATTTAGTAATGACGTCAATAAGCTTTCTTTCAATTCTCCTGGCTGCACCTTGATAGGCTAATGTAGAGTCATAATATCTATCTGAGATAACAACTTTCCCCTGTTTCAAGGCAGGAATGATCCATTCACCTGTATGTTGACTGCGACTTGCCATATAAAGCAAAACCTCGGTTTCCGGTAACATTTCGTTATTCTTTGTACTTAGAAGAATCCCACGTATCTCCTCAGATATCTTTGGTCCACCTGGTTCTCTTGTAAGAAATACAACTTTACCCTGATTCCTTAGGTGTTCAGCGAGAAGTTTTGCCTGAGTGGATTTTCCACAGCCTTCTATCCCTTCAAAAGTAATAAATAAACCTTTCATTAAAATTCCTTCATTTTTCTGATTAATAAGTCTGACTTACAAATTCAATTTCATCATTACTGCATTTTCCACAGGATTATTATAATAATTTACTTGTATTCCAATTTGTTCAAATCCAAATTTTTCGTAAAGTTTAATCGCAGGCTGGTTGGATTCACGGACTTCAAGAAAAAATTTAAAACACTTTTCTTCTAATAACTTCTTGATTATAGATTTTATCAATTTTTCACCAAATCCACATCTTTGAAATTCTTTTTTTACAGCAAGGTTAGTAATACTTAATTCATCAAATAACTTTAAGCCACAAACATATCCAATTATTTCCTTATTTCCTTTATTTACAAGTATATAAGCATAATGATTATTAATTTCTTCAAGAAACATATATTCTGACCAGGGTGCTGTAAAAAGTTCCTTTTCCATCTTTATAATTTCAGGAAGATCCTTTAAAACCATTTTTCTAATTTCTGTTCCCATCAATAATAAAGTTTTTGTCCCGGTATTATTATAACAATCCCATTTATATTTTTCAAGTTATTCAAAGAAATTATCCTGTTTTGAGAAACCCCAAGTCTCCGTGCTATTGTTCCTACTGTGTCACCTTTTTT
>JAGLWO010000117.1 GCA_023133395.1 Candidatus Cloacimonadota bacterium
GTGTGAGTACCGCAAGTTGCAGTACCAATAGCAGCTATTCCTCCCTTTGGAGATCCGGGTGAACCAACTTTTAAAAATAATTCACTTCTACAATTGCTTGTACCTTCAAAATCACCTGTACCACAGGTTAAAATAATCGCCACTGGTAACATTGGACCATTATTTAAAGACTGGATACTAGAATTACTAAAACCACTCATACCCAGCCAGCCACGATAATTGAAATAACTTACTCCACTGTTGATGTTACTGGTCATTTGAGATGAAAAAGAACCGCTATAAACCTCAATTGGATTTATATCCGGATTGTTTACTAACATCATGGTCTTTATATGTTGTTTTGTGTCAATAGTTGAAGTTCCGGATAGACCTGGGTCGGCAACTAATAGAACCTTCTCATACCAGTCAGTAGTTCCAAGATATGGTTCTTTTTCATAATTCAGTATTTTATAAATTATTGTTTGTAATTCTATAATTGAATTAAATGATAATCTACCTATTAAAGCATCTGCTAAAACATCACCTCCTTCAAGCATAACATAACCATGATCACCTTCACCATATCCTATGTGGTCTGTTGGGATATTATAGGAACCACCTGCATCTCCAACCAGACAGATAAATTCAGGTGGATTTGACCAGGTATCATAGGCATCCTGGATATAAGCTTTAATAAGAGGAAAAGTTGTTCCAGTTACAGCTGTGCTGGCTAAGTGTACTTCGAAACCCTTCTGGCGTTTCCAGTCAGATAGATTTTCCAGATTTGTTAACACAGTTGCATCATTGGGATAAATGAAAAGATAACAAGGCTGATGGAATTCATCTTCTCTTGAAGATGTAGAATTGTAATTCAGTACTGATGTTTTATATGTGGATTCAAAAAATCGAGATCGCGGTCTGGTGTGAGTTTTTATATTTACACCTCCACTGCCTTCGCAATTCACGATAAACTCAATATTCTTGATAATCTTTAATTCGTGAGTTTTCGGATTATATTGAAAAGGATTCACAGTGACTGTTACAACCCGAAGGTCTCGCATTATTGCAGGCTCTCCTGCTTCAATTATTCTTGATGGAAAAACTTCTCCAGTTGAATAATATCTTTCATCAATTATAAATTCTCCGTTTTGCGGTTGATTGTCCAATTGCAATTCCTGACTTGGATATATTGTTAGGTTTGATAAAATTTCTTCTTCAAAATCAAGTATTTCAATAGATACATCACCTTGGTCTGGAATGGCTATCATCCTAGTAAATCTTGGTAGAGCTGGTTTTCCAGTTTCTAAGAATTCCCCTTCATTCAAATATGATATCTTTTGATAAGTTTCACCTTTTTCAGTTACAGTCTCCACTGCATATCCATTTAATGAAAAATTGATTTCCGTAGTTTCCTTTCCATAAGATGTATGATCAAATAACCGTTTATCCGAGTTCTCTGGAATGTCTATCCAGATTGCATGTGCAGTTGAAAATATAAGTAATAACAACGATACTAATATTTCTTTTCTCATTTTCCCCTCTCCTAAGCGAGTTTTGATATCTTAAATCTTATTATGCAATAAATATTCCAGATAACTATTAATTCTTCTTATAAAGAAGTATTTTTTTTATAAATCGTTAATAATTTTAGTGATAATAATTATTCCCTTTATTTATACTTAGTTAGTTATTGTATACTTCATAATATATCACTTCTCGATTTTTCTACCAATCGGCATAATATATAGAGGTTCTTCTTCTTTAGTCATATTAATGACTTGTTTCAGATTGATGTCAATAAATGCACCGATGGCAACTGTTGCCAGTCCGAGTGACTCACATTGAAGATAGATATTTTCTGCTGAATGACCCAGATCCATACAGACATAGCGTTCCCTGGCACGATCACCATATTTATCGGTTGTCCTTGAAAACACTGCAGAATAAACAATATTCGCAGGTGCTTCTTTAACCCAGGGTTGATCCAGAGCTGCTTTGGTAAGTTCAGTAGAAACATCACCATTAAAAATTTTGAGAAGTGTATGATCCTCTGGTTTATACTTGTAAATCCCGGCAGGTAAACCAGTAATATTCCTGGCAGTAACATAAAGTTCAAGTGGATAGAGTGCTCCTGCTGATGGTGCTGTTTTAAGTCCTCCTCTTAAGAATGCTGGACCGTTTGGAAATGGTTTTGTAACTCCATAAGCAGCCCAGAGAATTTGTGATACTTCTTCCAGAGTAATGGGTTCATCTTTATATTTCCGCACCGATCTTCGTTGTAATAATGATTTCTCTATCGAGGTTTCACTATCATATCTCGGTTCAGGAAGTTGAATTATCTCAAGAGAGTTATGTTTCTCAGGGAAATTTTCCTCAATTTTTTTCAGATTAATTTGCAATTTAGAAATTATCTTTTCATATCTGGATTCTGTTCTCAAACTCTCCAGGTCTTTATCTTCAGAGATCATTTTATAATCCAGCCAGCCTGAATCCACTGTTTGTTCAAGATAATCCAGAGCTTTTTCTTTATCTCCTGCAAGAGCCCATGTACACGCACCATAAAAATACACAAGTTGTGAAGCATCATATTTCTCTACTATTTTATCAATTGTCTCAGCTGCTTTTTTGTATTCACCTTGTTCATATAATATCTCAGTACTTCTTAATAGTTTATCCTTATCGGTCACCTCTGCACAAAACAAAGTTAAGAAGCATACAACGAA
>JAGLWO010000118.1 GCA_023133395.1 Candidatus Cloacimonadota bacterium
TAATCTTGAGAAGAATATACTGGGTAAAAAATCTGTAAGTCTGGATATGGAAGAAACTCTGATAGCTCTCAGTATAAGTGCGACAACCAATCCAACTGCTCAGGCTGCTATGGAAAAATTGAAAGAACTCAGAGGTTGCGAAGTTCATATGACACACATTCCCACACCCGGAGATGAAGCAGGTCTTAGAAGATTGGGAGTAAATCTTACCAGTGACCCGAATTTTTCAACAAACAGTTTGTTTATATCATAAAATATTTAAGGAAATATCATGGCAAAACATATATTTGTAATTGGTGGAGTTCTTTCATCATTAGGAAAGGGCATTGCTTCCTCATCCATTGGACTTCTAATGAAAAAAATGGGTTACAAAGTCGTGATGCAGAAATTCGACCCCTACCTGAACGTTGATCCCGGAACGATGAGTCCCTTCCAGCATGGAGAAGTTTTCGTTACAGATGATGGAGCAGAAACAGACCTCGACCTTGGTTATTACGAACGCTTTATCGGAATACCTTTAGACAAGAATTCCAATTCCACTTCAGGACAGATTTATGACACAATCCTTAAAAAAGAACGTCGTGGTGATTATCTTGGAAAAACGGTTCAGGTTATACCCCACGTAACTGATGAGATAAAGAGTCTAATCAGGAAAATAGCTAAAGATAACGATATTGTTATCACTGAAATTGGTGGAACAGTTGGTGATATTGAAAGTCTGCCATTTCTGGAAGCTATCCGTCAGTTCAGGTTAGATGTTGGGATCGAAAACTCCTTATTTATTTTCCTGACTTATGTTCCCTATATTAAAGCCGCTGGAGAATTAAAAACAAAACCAACACAGCATGCAACAACAAAACTTCGGGAAATAGGTATTCAGCCAGATATTTTACTCTGCCGTTCTGAAAAACCTTTTGGTGATGAAATTAAAAGCAAGATTGCTCTTTTCACGAATGTGCAAAAAAGCCGGGTTATAAACGCTGTGGATGTGAGCACTATCTACGAACTTCCAAAAGTTTTGATGAAAGCAAATATCCACGAAAGAATCTGTGAGCACTTTCATCTCCAGCAAAACAGGATAGATTTCTCCGATTGGGATAGAATCATAGATAACATTAAAAACCCTGACAAAGAAGTAACAATCGCTGTTTGTGGAAAATATGTAAAACACCAAGATGCTTATAAAAGCGTGGGTGCTGCTCTTATCCATGCTGCAGCAGAGCACAGGTTGAAGCTAAATGTGAAATGGGTGGATTCTGAAAAAACGATTTTAGAAGAGGATATTAATAAAAATCTTTCTGAAGTTGATGGAATACTTGTTCCGGGTGGTTTTGGAGTTCGTGGGATTGATGGAAAAATTGCTATTGCAAAATATGCTCGTGAGAATAACATTCCATTTTTCGGGATATGTCTGGGAATGCAAATAGCAGTGATAGAATTTGCTCAAAATGTCTGCGGATTGAAAAGCACCTACAGCAGTGAATTTGAAAAGGACTGTGAACATCCAATTATAGATCTGATGGATGACCAAAAATATATTGAAAAAATGGGTGGAACAATGCGTCTGGGTGCTTATCCCTGCGTTTTGAAAGAAAGTAGCTTAGGATATAAAATTTATGAAGAAAAAGAAATCTCCGAACGCCATCGTCACAGGTATGAATTCAATAACAAATATAGGGAAATCATAGAAAAAAACGGTATGAAAATATCAGGAACTTCTCCCGATAATCTGCTGGTGGAAATTATCGAAATTCCAGAACATCCCTTCTTCATTGGAGTCCAGTTCCATCCCGAGTTCAAATCCCGTCCTGATAAACCACACCCGATTTTCAGGGAATTTATAAAGAAAGCAGCGGAGATGAGAAAGTTGTAAGAAGAGACGATGTAAGTGTGTTATCGTACATCTTTGTAAATTATTAGGTAGTTAGATTTCAAAAGGGATATTTGTTTAAATGTATATTCCTTTATTATTGTTCGTTCTTCCCGTCATCTTAGTTGGATGGTTTGTATTGTTTTCGAATGAATCGTGGGGTTGAAAGTCTATTGTTTTGGTGGTGTTT
>JAGLWO010000119.1 GCA_023133395.1 Candidatus Cloacimonadota bacterium
GTAAAATTGAAATAGAAGAAGCAACAAAAGAGGAGGTAACTGAATGACACTGATAAAAGAATTTACGAAAGGATTCATAAAAGATAACCCTGTATTCGTCATGGCACTTGGACTGTGTCCCGTATTAGCGGTTTCATCTTCAGTAGAAAATGCTATTGGTATGGGAGTAGCAGCAACTTTTGTTCTGGTCTTCTCAAATATTTTCATTTCTTTAATAAAGAATTTCATTCCAAACAAAATACGTATTCCTTCATATATTGTTGTGATAGCATCATTTGTAACGATAGTCGATATGGTTATGGAAGCCTATGTTCCTGCGCTTCATAAGAACCTAGGACTATTTATTCCCCTTATTGTGGTCAATTGTATTATTTTAGGAAGGGCAGAAGCATTTGCAGGGAAGCACAATGTTATCAGGTCTATTCTTGATGGGCTTGGAATGGGAATTGGTTTTACTTTAGCACTCATTGTTATTGCTTCGATCAGGGAAATTCTGGGTGCAGGTCAATTCCTTGGTTTCAATATATTACCTGCAAGCTACAAACCTGTATTGGTAGCTATTCTGGCACCGGGTGCATTTTTAGTAATGGGTCTTTTGATGAGTCTAATGAACCTGAAGAAAAAGTAGAAATTGATGAATACTGAAGGAAACTAATAATGAAAAAAACTCTAATTAAAAAAGAAAAATTTTGTGGATATTCGTGTTAATCTTGTCCGACATTTGACGGATCCGTGGCTAAAAATTAGGAGAATATAGATGGAATTTGTAGCAAAAATTTTCGCAATGGCAATTGCTGCCATATTTGTTCAGAATTTTGTGTTAATGCGGTTTCTTGGTTTATGCCCTTATATCGGAGTTTCTAAAAAGCTTGATTCTGCCCTGGGTATGGGTATGGCTGTTATCTTCGTAATGACCATGGCTTCAACGTTCACATGGTTGATCCAGACATTCCTGCTTGTTCCACTAAAAATAGAATTCTTACAGACAATTGCTTTCATTCTCACAATTGCATCTTTAGTCCAGCTTGTTGAGATGATCATTCAAAAAACCGCACCAGCATTATATAAGGCATTGGGTGTATTCCTTCCTCTAATAACAACAAATTGTGCTGTCCTGGGTGTTGCAATATTGAACATAAACGAAAAATATAGTTTTATTGAAGCTATCCTGAATGGTTTTTTTGCAGGTTTAGGATTTACACTTGTACTTCTCTTGATGGCTGGTATTCGAGAGAGATTGGATAGGGCAGAATTACCTTCAAGTATGAGAGGAATGCCCATTGCAATGATAGTGGCAGGATGTATGGCTTTAGCTTTTCTTGGGTTTTCGGGTTTAAAAATCTAAGGGGAAAACAGATGATGATAATTTTATATTCAATTGGAATTCTTGGTATTTTAGCATTGATTTACGGTCTTGGACTTGCATTTGCCTCAAAAAAATTCCATGTTGAAATTGACCCAAAAATTGAAAAGATAAATGAAATATTACCCGGTGTAAATTGTGGTGCGTGTGGTCATCCAGGTTGTCTTGCTTATGCAGAGGTTATCGTAGGTAAAAATGAAGAAATAAATAAATGCGCTCCCGGAGGTGACGAAGTAATTCAAAAGATAGCTGAGATAATGGGAATAGAAGCATCTTCAGCTGAAAAGAAAATTGCAGTAATACATTGCCAGAGTGGTGGTTTTAATAATACTTTTTTTAGATATAAATATCATGGAATTGCAACCTGTAAAGCTGCTATCTTGGTTTCAGATGGACCAAACCTTTGTAACTTTGGCTGCGTGTATCAACACGACTGTATTGAAGCCTGTAAGTTCGATGCTATTCACCTTGATGAAAATGGAATGCGTATAATCGATAAAGAAAAATGTACGGGTTGTGGTGCCTGTGTTACTGCTTGTCCCAGAAATCTCATCGAACTTGTTTCAATTAAAAAGCGTGTTCATGTTCTTTGTAGTTCACACGACAAAGGAGCTGTTTCTCGAAAGGTTTGTGGAAATGAAACTGCCTGTATCGCTTGCACTTTATGCGTGAAAAAATGTCCTAAAGAAGCAATTGAAATGAAGGATAACCTCGCAGTAATTATTTATGATAAATGTATCAATTGTGGTCAGTGTGCCGATGTATGCCCAACTAACGCTATCTTTGATCCTCTGAAAGAGGTACGGGCAAAGAAAAAAGCAGCAGCAAAAGCCAAAGCTGATGCTGCTAAAAAGGAACTGGAAGAGAAAAAGGAAGAAGAGACTGAAAAGGAAGAAACTTCCAAAGAAAATAAAGAAAAAAATAATAGTTAATTTCAAACCTATCCAATAAATTTATGAAAAGTTACCTTGAATCCTTGAAAGAGAAACGATTACAGAGAAAGGGACAGAAATTCCTTACAACAGGCAGAATAGAAAAAGCTTATGAAATTTTTCAAAAGATTCTTCTTATAAACAATTCTCCCTCAAATATCTACAATCTTGCTCTATCTCTAATGGCTTTAACCAAATATTCTGAAGCAGAAGAATATTTTAAGAAAATTTATCAAGACTATCCCGGAAACGAACTGAATACACTTGCTCTGGCAGAATGTATGATTATGCAGAAAAAGTGGAATGAAGCAATAAAATTTTATGAAAAGGTCGTTACAATAAATCCACTTAGTGAAGCATATAAAAGATATTTGAAAATTTCAAAAGACGTTATTGCCAGGGAAAAATATGTAAAATCCAGGGAATTATTTAATGCAGCTACAATTAAACTTCAACAAAAGAATGATGAACAAGCTTTAAAAATTTTACTGAAAGCAGAGGAATTTTTCCCCGGAAATCCAAACATACTCAATAATATCGGCACAATTTATCTAATATTAAAAGACTACAAAAAAGCTTATAACTATTTTATTAAAGCTGTTTCACAGGACCCGACTAATCAGAAATTCCAGAAAAATTTACTAATTGCTAAGAGAAAAATAAAATAAATCTCGAACCGTATACTCACTTTAAAAATCAACTTAAAAAAAGTTATAAACAAGATTAACAATTCTAATATTGACAAAAGTTAAAGAAATTTAAAAATTCGTAGTGATTTATTGAAAATTAAAAAAAATGATAAAATCTCTCAGGAGAATAAATGAAAAAAACATTTTTATTTATAATACTTTTATCCCTTCTCACACTCCTTGAAGCAAACTTTTTAATAGATGTTTATCATAAAGACTATGGGGTGATCGATCGAATTGTACTTGTTCTGGCTACAAAACCTCAATACTCAATTTTAAAACACGAGGGTGATATACAAATTAATTTTTCAAACTGCAGGAAAGATGCTACTATTCAAAATATGAAGGTTCCCAATAGCGAAGTTCTGCAGGGATTCTATTATCTTATAGCAAAAGATAAAGTTATGGTTATCATTACAATCAACCAAGCTCGTCAGCTTATTACTGGTGAGAGGTATCAACTGGAAACTATGGAATTGAAGGGAGAAGTTTTTAAACTTGTTCTTGATATTTTCACTACAAAGAATCCTAAAACTGTCGAGGAACTAAAGAGCTTTGCCAACTTTTATGAAATGACGGATAAAAAAGATTTAGCTGCTGAATATAAGAGTATTGCTGAGAAATTGGAAGCAGAACAGGTAATTTTGGTTCAAGAAGATAGTTCTTTAAAAACTAAAATAACCACAGAAAAGCTGATACAAGTTTTCAAACCTCCAACCTTCTTTGAAACTTTGAAAAGCATCATGAGTAAAAAAATGCTTATAATTCTCTCTCTCGGAATTATTCTGATTATTGTCATGATTTTTCTCTTGATTAGTGTTCTGAAGAAGAAGGAATCAGAACCGGAATTTGAAGAAAAGAGTCTTCGTTCAACGGTTGGATTTGGTAAAGAAAAATTCCAGAAGAAAATTGTAATGAAACTTGCTGAAAACGGATGGAATAGTGAAGAAATTGCAAAAGAGATGGAATTACTTCTGGAAGATGTTCACAGAATGAGAGGATCTGATTTCGAAGAAGATTTAGAAAGAATCTAAAAAAATCAAGTCAGAAAAAAGCCACCAACTTATAGCTGGTGGCTTTTTCTATCATTTCAACAAAATTGCTTTTTTCACATCAACAAAGTTTCCTGCTTTTAGTTTATAGAAATATATTCCTGAAGAAACATGTTTACCATGATTATCCTTTCCATCCCATAATACTGAATGCCTACCTGCTGGAAATACTTCATTTACCAGTGTACACACCTGTTGACCTTTGATATTGTAGATTATGATCTCTGAGTTCTCTGCGTTCTCTGTGGTGAAATATATCGTCGTTTCAGGGTTAAAAGGATTGGGATAATTCTGAGATAAGCTGCTTGCAGGCAATATTAACTCATCATCAGAACCGACAT
>JAGLWO010000012.1 GCA_023133395.1 Candidatus Cloacimonadota bacterium
CTTTTCCAGCAACTTTCAGGTTATTCGCGATAATGAAATCCAGGTTTTTCTTTTGTAATTTTAATTTAGCATTTTTAATTATATTTTCAGACTCAGCAGCAAATCCAACTAATATCTGTTTTTTTGTTTTTTTCTTTCCAAGTTCAAGTAAAATATCTTTTGTTCTTTTTAGTTTCAGGATTATCTTGTCAGCTTTTTTTATTTTTTGTTTGTAAAGTTGTGCTGGAGTGTAATCTGCAACTGCAGCTGTCATTATTGTTATCTTATTTTTATTAAATTCTTTTGTTGTTGCTTTATACATTTCGTCTGCGGTTGAAGTTTTTATGGTGCTCAGATATTCGGGAATCTCTTCGACCATATTTCCGGTAATTAATGTTACTTTTGCACCGCGGATGTAAGCTGCTCTTGCAAGAGCCATTCCCATTTTTCCTGTGGAATAATTCGTAATAAATCTCATAGGATCGATGTTTTCTCTGGTTGCCCCTGCTGTAATTAAAATCGGAATATCTTTGAGGTCTTTCTTATAATTCAAATAAGTCTGAATAAAATAAATTATTTCCTTTGTTTTCGGGAAACGTCCTTTTCCTTCATAACCGCAGGCGAGCATTCCTTTTTCAGGTTCCATAAAGAAACAACCGAGTTTGGTGAGTTTCGAAATATTCTCCTGAACTATCGGGTTTTCGTACATATGGACGTTCATAGAAGGAATGAAAAGAACTGGAGCAGTGGTTGCCATAATCGTTGTAGAAAGAAGGTCATCTGCAATTCCGTAAGCTACTTTACCAATTATGTTTGCAGTTGCAGGAGCAACAACTATGATATCAGTCCAATCTGCCAGGGATATATGCTCGATATCTGCATCTATATCGAACATCTTTGTAATCACAGGCTGATGAGTGATGGATTTAACAGTTATCGGAGAGATCAATTCACAGGCATGAGCAGTCATAATGGTTTTTACTCCTGCTCCAAGTTTTGTGAGTTTACTTGCCAGATCCACTGCTTTATATGCAGCAATACCTCCTGTAATTCCCAACAAAACTTTTTTATTTTCCAACATTGTTAACTCCGTAACCTTAACGAAGTAAGGAATTTGGCATCTGTTTTTTTTGTAAAGTTATTTGTTACTGGGGTTTTTGGGTTGACACATAACCTGAATTTTGTTTAGAAAAAAATTGGAGAGTGTATGAAAAAAATATTTCTGATATTTGTAATTTCGAGTGTTCTATTTATCGGATTGTTCGCAGAAGAAACTCTGGAGCAAAATCTTTCCAATCTTTATCAGGATGTAGCCAGAGGTTACACAATGCCCATCGTAACCGGTTTTGGTACTTCCCTGAATAGTGGTTGGTTTCATAGTGCGTCGCGTTCTGTAACCTGGGGATTGGATTTTGAATATGGCATTGTAGCAATGGGATCGTTCTTCCCATCCGGAGAAAGCACATTTGAAACAGATGGAAATATCCGCTTTGGCAGGAACGATTGCGAAGTAATCACTTCCTTTCTGGAGGGTGATAGTCTTGCTTACATCAGAGATTATCTCATTGAATCTATTATGGCACAGGATTTCCTGGTAGAGATTTTCGGACCCACGATAGTTGGTTCCAGTCAGGATAGTATTCATATTGTGTTTCCCGAACAGGATTTTATTATTTTAATTCCTGATACAAATGAGGAGATTCCAATTACAGTTCCCGAAATTATCCTTACAACCCCTGTTACAGGTTTGTTAGAAGAGCTTCCAATGTTACCATATTTTACAATCCAATTATCTATCGGCACAATATATGGGACAAAATTCATTTTTCGTTTTTTGCCTAAATCTGTAAATGAAGATGAAATGGGTAATTTGAAATACTTCGGTTTTGGAGTTCAACATAATCCCAATTCCTGGTTAAAGAAGGAATTACCTCTAGATATTTGTGCTTCAATTTATGGGCAGACTTTATCTATTGGTGGTATCCTGATAGTAGAATCCACAGCGCTGGGAATAAACGTAAGTAAAACTTATGGTTACAAAATGTTGAATTTTATTCCGTATGGTGGTTTGATGCTGGAAAATACGGTAACCAAACTAAAATATGATCTGCTATATCAGAACTTTAGCGGAGACTGGGAAGTGCATAAGATACGGTTTGAAATAGAGGGAGAAAATAATACCAGATTAACGTTGGGCGTTAGTTTCCGACTGGCTATTTTGAATGCTAACTTCGATTACAATATCGGTAAATATAATTCTATAAGCGGTGGTATTGGAGTAGCACTCACATTTTAGGATTGACAAAATAAACTGAATACAATTAATAAAAACCAAAACGGAGGTAAATATGAAAAAAATTCTTTTAAGTTTGTTGTTGATTATTTTTGTCACTTCACTTTTTGCTGGTATTCAGGAAAAACTGGAAAAGTTCGGCGAAGAAAACGGTAAAGAGTATCTTAAGCCATTCGTAACAGCATACGGAACTAATTTTAATTCCGGGTTGTATAACACGGCAAAAGTCCTAAAACCGTTCAAATTCGGAATTTTCATTAATATTATGCTTGCTTTTGTACCGGATGAAGATAATACATTCTTACCAACCAGACCTGATTTGAGCATGGAATACAATAATCAGCCCTATTATTTGTATGAAGAACCAACCGA
>JAGLWO010000120.1 GCA_023133395.1 Candidatus Cloacimonadota bacterium
ATATCATGTCCTGCATTTATTACCATAATAAAATTATCTTCAGTAAGACGCATAATAATAAGGTCATCGATCACTGTACCTTTCTCAGTTAGAAGAAGCGTATATTTGCACTGCCCGATTCTCATCCCAGCGATATTAGCCGGTAGAACTCTATCTAAAAGGGTTACTGCGTCCTTACCTGTAAATTGGATTTGAGCCATGTGATCTATATTAAAAATCGCAACCTTCTCAATTGCTTTTGCCTCTTCCAGAACAGATGTAAGATAATTTACAGCCATATCATATTCACCAAAATTGCTCCTTTTAATCGGTTGATATTCACGATCCAATCTTTCTGCTAAATGATGTTGATACCAATCTTCAACTTTATATAAAGCTGTTTTTCTCGGTTTTTCAGGAAAATCGAATCCAATTTTTTTCATACAATCTCCTAAAATAGAATATAGTTTTTGGTAAACTCTCTTACTTTATTTTTTTGTAAAGAATATTATAAAGTAATATTTACTACTTGACTTTCAAAAAGTATAATTAATTATTAGTTATGTTTGATTTCGGTATAAAATATATTTTTTTAATTTTTTTTCGGAATAGTAAAATAAACTGAATACCAGGAAATCATTATGTATCGCATTTTAATTGTAGAAGACGAACCAATGATCGCTGAAGGTATTAAAACAATCCTTACACAATCTGGCTATAAAGTTATCGCAATAATAAATAATGGTGAGGAAGCTATTGAGAAAGCAGAGGAACTAAAACCTGACCTTGTTTTAATGGATATAGTACTCAGTGGTAAAATAAGTGGTATTAAAGCAGGTGAAAAAATATTCAAGGAATTTAATATTCCAATCATTTTCTTAACAGCATTCGCTGATGACAAAACTGTAAATTCAGCTAAATCAGCCAACCCATACGGTTATATTGTAAAACCATTTGACCCAGAAGAACTATACGCCACGATTGAAATCGCTCTTGTTAAACATAAAGCAGAAAAGGAACTCGAGGAAAGTAGAGCAAAATTCAGAAGTATGTTTATGGGTAATCCTGAACCGTCTGTTTATCTGGATAAAGATTATAATATCGCTGATATAAATCCGCGATTCAGTGAATATTTTTATTATACAATAGAAGAAGTAAAAGGTAAAAACATTGATACCTTAATTATACCAGATGAAAAATTAAAAGAAGCTGAAGATTTAAACCAAAAAATGGAACAGGGTTATGTTTATCATGATACATTCAGGAAACATAAAGACGGAACACTGGTTCCTGTCTCGATATCTGCTGCATCAATTTTAGTAAACGGAAAGAGTGTTGGTTCTTTTGTGATCTATAAAGACATTTCAAAGCAAAAAAAAGCTGAAGATGAAAGAGAAAAAGTTATTATAGACCTTCAAAAAGCACTCGATGAAGTTAAAGCTTTAAGTGGATTAATACCTATCTGTTCACACTGCAAGAAAATTCGGGATGACTCCGGATACTGGGAACAAGTTGAATACTACATTTCCAAACGCTCAGGTGTGGATTTCAGTCATAGCATTTGCCCTGAATGTATGAAAAAGTATTATCCAAAACAATACGAAAAATTGAAAGAAAAAGGAAAAATATAATACTTATAATTTAAATACGACTCAATCCAAATCTTTTCACTCTCAAAAAAAATAATTCGAAACTTATAGTAATATTAGTTAGAAATTGACAATTTATAATTAACTTACAATTTATCGACTATTAATAAAAGCTGGAGGAACATCTTGAATAAAAATCATGTCTGTTTTGCAGAATTACCAGCTCACAGTGACATCAAAGAAAGGTATACTGCTCTGAAAAAAATTCTTCAGTATTTAAAATTAGGAAAAATAATTAAACAAAAAGACAAAGTAGCAGTTAAAACCCATGTTGGTGATGTGAACAATACAACTCATATATCTCCTGAATTAATCAAGTTAGTAGTTTCAAAGATCAAGGAATTTAAAGCTCATCCTTTTCTAATTGAAACTTCGACCCTATACTCCGGTCCTCGTTCAAATGCGATCGGGCACATAAACCTTGCCTATGAACATGGCTTTACTTATGAGAAAGTAGGTGCTCCCTTTATCATGGCAGATGGACTTCTGGGAAATGCAGAGATCGAAGTAAAAATTCCCGGGATTTTATATAAATCTGTAAATATAGCTCGTGATGCTGTTTTAACTGATGTATTAGTTGTTCTTTCTCATCCTACAGGGCACATTGTTACTGGATTTGGTGCATGTATCAAAAATCTTGGAATGGGACTCTGCAGCAAAAAGGGGAAACTTCAGCAGCATTCGTCTATCAAACCTTCAATAAAGAAAAAGACCTGCACATTTTGTAAACAGTGCATTATCTGGTGTCCAGTGCAGGCAATAATAGAAAAAGATGGAAAAGCTTTTATCATTGAAGAAAAATGTATTGGATGCGGTGAGTGTCTTTCCATCTGCAAATTTAATGCGGTTAAGTTTAACTGGGGAGTACAATCAGAGGACCTTCAAAAAAGAATGGCAGAATATGCCCTTGGTGCTTATCAAAACAAAATAGGAAAGAGTTTTTTCATCAATGTACTTACAGATATGACCAAAGAGTGCGACTGCATGAACATCACCCAGAAACCTATTATTCCAGACATTGGAATTCTGGCATCCTTTGATCCTGTGGCTATCGACCAGGCAACTTTAGACCTTACCAGAGAAAGAAATGGAAAAGACATTGGAAGAATATCATACGAAAAGCTCAATCCGAATATCCAACTGGAACATGCAGAAAAGATCGGACTTGGCTCAAGAAAATACAAATTGATCAAAATTTAAACAAAATCGGAAAGGAAAATATGAAAGAAAAATATAAATTCAGTCTTCATACCTTTTCCCAATTCTACATAAACTCTGTCCTTCTCGGAATTGGAATAGTATTTTTTATAGTCTTTATTATGTTCATAGTTTCCATATATAAATGGAAATTCGAAGGACTAACCCCGGAACACAGCGGTATATTGGTTCTACCAACAATGTTGTTTGTTATGCTCGGTTTTCTTCTGCTTATTTTCCTCTTCAAAACATACATAGATAAGGGTATTATCAAATGCAGAACCAGGGAACTCATCCTGGAAGATGAGAGCTTTATTTACATGGATAAGAAAGGAAATGAATACAGCTTTAAATGGAGCGATGTTATAAAACTTAAATTAACAATGGTGAAAATGGGATACAGACTGAAAGTTGTCTTACCGCAATTCAAATTTTCTTTTTTTTCGTATGAATTTAATCTTATGCCTTTCAGCTTTAAAGAAACATTAAAAATGAAAGGCTTTGAAGACGATACACTTTTTCATATTCTGGAAATATTTTATAAAAAAGCAACTAATGCTGAATTTAAGAAAGATTTATTTTTGCGTAAAAGAAAATTCCATTTTGAAAAAGGATAGAAGATTTATTACTCATTCCTCAAACTTTTAAATTACTCGTTCCCAGCCAAACGAAGTGAGACCTGCGAAGCTCACCCCCAGCTTGGGAATAAACAAAATATTTTCTTTGACATAAATAATTAAAGAAAACAGTTTCGTTTGTGAGTTCAACAAGGCATGGAAAATGGGTTATTCAGGTGGTATTAAATTGAAGAAGGCAATATTGGAAATTCAGCAAAAAGTTCGTATACACTCCCAAATCGGGAGTATCCCCGAACTTTTTATGAATCTAAAGGGAATATCCACGAACTTGAGTTAGGGGACACATTCATTAGCAACATTTGAAGAAATGGAGCTATAATTTTTTATTTTCTTTATATTTACAAAATTTGTAGTAAAAACGGAGGAAGAAATGAAAAAACAAGTATTTTTAATCATCGCAATTAGTCTTTTAGGCTTAAATTTATTTGCACAACTTATTCCAGATGAAAACTTTAGATTAGTAATTAATCAAACTCTTGGACAACCACCAAATTACGAACCAACTGTAGATGACTTAAATGGGATTACAGGTGAGTTGGATGCATTCAATGCCGAGATATCGTCAATTGAAGGTGCTCAATATTTAATTAATATAAACTCTCTAAAATTGAATTGGAATAACATTAGTGTAATCTCTCCACTTTCCAATTTAGTGAATTTAAATGAATTGTGGTTAAATAATAATCAAGTTGATAATATTACTGCATTGTCCGGCTTATCAAATCTGGAATGTTTGTCTTTATTACAAAATCAGATAAGCGACTTGTCCCCACTTTCAAATTTATCAAATTTAACATATCTAAATATTAGCTATAATCCGATCAATGACATTTCCGCACTGTCAAATTTAAATAATCTAACAGATATTGAATCTTATGAAAACCAGATTAGCGATATATCTGCATTAGCTGGACTAACAAACCTGACACGGATAAATATGATTAACAATCAAATTAATGATATTACTCCAGTATCTGGTTTAACAAACCTAGTAGAATTATATTTATCCCATAACCAAATTAATGATATTTCTCCTGTTTCATATCTCACGAATTTGGAAATACTATGGCTTTACGATAATGAAATCTGTGACATTTCTGCAATTTCAAATTTGATTAATTTAAACAAACTTCTTCTTAATAGCAATCAAATCAATGATATTTCTGCAGTTTCAGGATTGAATAGCTTGATTGAACTTCACTTAATTGATAATCAAATTTGTGATATTTCTGCAATTTCCGATTTAAATAATTTAACTCTTCTCAGATTGGGCATAAATCAAATCAATGATATTTCTCCTGTATCAGGTTTAATTAATTTAAATGAGTTATCTTTATTGGCAAATCAAATCGGTGATATTTCTCCAGTAGAGAATTTATCTAACCTAACTCTCTTATCCTTTGGGAGTAATGACATAACAGATGTTTCTTACATTTCAAACTTAGTTAATTTAACTGATCTTTATATCAACTCTAACGAAATTAATGACATATCTGCATTATCAGATTTAATAAATTTAACTAATCTTAATTTTGGTAATAATCAGATAAGTGATATTTCTGTTATTTCAAATTTGATTAATTTGGAAAAATTAAAAATGGGATATAATCAGATTACCAGCATTTCTGCTCTTTCTGAGTTGTATAATTTAGAAAAGCTCGTATTTTATAATAATGATATTATCGAAATTTCTGCTATATCTGGATTAACAAATTTAACTTATATGATTGCTTATGAGAATCCATTTACAGATATTTTCGCTCTTATACAAAATGACGGTATTGGTTCAGAAGATATTTTAGTTTTACACGATAATGCTGGATCTTGTCCTTTATCCTCAGAAGCTTTAAATGTGCATAAACCTATTTTAGAAAGCAGAGGATTAGAAATTTTGGAATTGCCAGATACACCTAATAGCTATGCACCTTGCTATCCATTTCCGGATAGAAATGCATCTGGACTTCCTATAAATACAATTCTGGAATGGAGAGGAAATTTTCCATCACGAGATGCAGTTTATGATGTCTGGTTGGGAGAAACAAGTGATAACTTAGTAAATATCGGAACCGGAGTTGCTGTTAATGACACACTTTATTCTTTTACTCCAAACCTAAATGAAGAAACAAATTATTGGTGGAAAGTGAGAGCAATAGCAGAAACTGATACTTTATGGAGTGGATTATGGCATTTTGCTGTTGGAAATCCAATCTCAACCGATGACGAAATCCATTCTTTAAATGCTTCTCAAATAGTTGGTAATTTCCCAAATCCTTTCAATCCATCCACTACAATTAGATACAATTTAAATGAATCAGGTTTTATAAAAATTGAAATATTCAATATCAAAGGTCAAATGATTAATTCATTAGTTAATCAATATCAGGTTGCTGGAGAAAAATCAATTGTATGGTATGGAAATAATGCGCTAAGTAATCAAGTTAGTTCTGGTATATATTTTCTTAAATTGAATGTTAATGGAAAAACTCATTCGCTGAAAAAATGTATACTTTTAAAATAATGTCAATTGATCAGCTCGGGAGTAATCTTGGGCTGGTCTATAATTGATAGCTGATGTGGCTAACAAGCGCACCCACATTGAGCAAGAAGAAAAACTGAAAGAACGTGGCGTGCGCCAAACATTATAGCCATTCTATTGTAATTTAGGGTCATTAAGGAGAGACTATGTATGCAGTATTTGTAATAGTAATTTTATTACTTTTTATTTTGTTTCATAAAGAAAAACCTAAAACCTATACTGATGAAAAAGGATATAAAAGATTCACTGATTCAAACAAACTTGTGCATAGGTGGATTGCAGAAAAGAAGTTAGGTCGAAAACTGAAACCGGGGGAAATTGTACACCATAAAAATAGAAAAAAAGGAGATAACAGACCACAGAATCTTTGGATTTTTCACAACCAAGAAGAGCATGACAAGATACATAAATATGATGCAAAAAATCATGGCAAACGAGCAAGTTATAAAGGATTCAATTAAAACACGGAAATTCAAAAAAATGTTTCTTACAAAATTGACAATGATGTGATATTTTTCTCTGAATGATAATAAATTAAAAGAAAAAATTCTGTGTAACTATTATTTAAAGAACAGAATATCAGAGAGTTAATTGATTTAATGGCTATAACAAGCGTGTCAGCAGTTCGTGTTGCCAGTTCGTATCGTTTGAATCTTACGATTCAAACTTTGGTTTGTTCGTTTCCAGGCGTGATCGTTCCGATCCCACTGCACACGCAAAACATTTTTTGTGGTCTCTTTTATGGACAAAAGTAAAACAGAACTTTACAAAAAAACATTTAAGGAAAAAATGTAGAAGTAAGTATAAGTTTTAAGAGGTATTTAAAATATGTCATATTCAATACAAAGAAAAAGTAGTCTTGAACAAAACAAACTCTATTCTGAAGATACGAAAATAAATGATTGGTATCGATTTGTTTTATCATTTCCGCCACATTTAGTTCGAGACTACATACATAAATTCAACTTATCAACCAACCAAACTGTTCTCGATCCTTTTTGTGGCACAGGAACAACATTAGTAGAATGTAAAAAACTTGGAATTCCTTCTTTTGGTATCGAAGCAAATCCTGTTGTAAAAATGGCAGCTCAAACAAAAGTAAATTGGGATATTGATTATAATAAATTGTTAAAACATTCTATTCTTGTAGCACAAAAAGCAAATAATCTAATAAGACACAGTAAAGATGATTTTAAGGTTTTAGATGAAGAAAAAAGTAAACTGATTATTAATAATTCTATTAGTCCAATACCATTGCATAAATCTTTAATTCTATTGGAAGTATTGGAAAGTTTACGAGAAGAACAATTTTATGATATAGAACGAACTGCTTTTGCAAAACAACTTGTGTTTTCATATAGTAACTTGAAATTTGGACCAGAAGTAGGTGTTGGTCGTAAGAAAAAAATTGATGTAGAAGTTGTAGACCTCTGGTTAAATCAGATAAAGAAAATGGTCTCTGACTTAAAGGAATACCAACTATTTAAAAAAGTTAAATCTAAAATATTTCTTGGTGATTCAAGAACATTCGAAAATTTTATGTCGCAAAAATCAATTGATGCTGTTATTACATCTCCACCCTATCCAAACGAAAAAGATTATACAAGAACAACAAGATTGGAGTCTGTAATTCTTGGATTTATGAAAACTAAAGCAGATTTAAGAGCAGCAAAAGAGAAATTAATTAGATCAAATACAAGAAATATTTATAAAGGCGATAACGATAAGGATTGGATTAAATCGTTTAAACAAATAACTGATTTAGCTGATAATATTGAATCCCGTCGTCTTGAATTAGGAAAAACATCTGGTTTTGAAAGGTTATATCACAAGGTTGTTAGAAATTATTTTGGTGGTATGGCTCGTCATTTAAGTGAATTACAATCAATACTTAATCCTGGAGCTCAATTAGCTTATGTAGTTGGTGATCAAGCTTCATACTTTCGTATTCCAATTCGAACAGGAAAGATTATTTCTGAAATTGCTGTAGACCTTGGTTATGAACTTGTAGGTATTGATCTTTTTAGAACACGTTTATCGACAGTTACTAAAGAACATCTTAGAGAAGAAGTTGTTCTTTTAAAATGGAGGGGCTGAAATGTCAAAAAACAAAAAAAACAGATACACACAATTAATAGAAGATATTTTTTTTCAATATTATTCTAAAAGCAAGACTAGAGTTGAATTCTTAAGAGTTGATTTAGAAAAGACTGCAAAGAAATTAAAAATGGATCTCCCAAAAAATCTTGGTGATATTATTTATTCTTTCAAATTTCGATCTCCTCTACCAAAATCTATTTGTGATACATCTATAGATGATAAAGAGTGGGTAATTAAAAATATTGGAAGAGCACAATATGCTTTTGAGCTTGTTAAAGTTGCACGAATAATACCAGATGAAATATTGATGACGATAAAAATTCCAGATGCCACTCCTAATATAGTTGATAATTATGCATTGAATGATGAACAAGCATTATTAGCAAAAGTTCGCTATAATCGTTTGTTAGACATCTTTACAGGTGTAACTTGCTATTCATTACAGAATCATTTAAGGACAACAGTTCCTGATATTGGGCAAGTGGAGACTGATGAAATTTATGTTGGTGTTGATAAATTTGGTAGACAATTTGTACTTCCCGTTCAGGCAAAGGGTGGTTCTGATGAAATTGCTATTGTTCAAATCGAACAAGATATTCTTTTATGTAAGCATAAATATCCTAAGTTAATTTGCAGATCTATTGCTGTTCAATTTATCGACTCTAATAAAATATGTATGTTTGAGTTTATTATTAGTGATAATGAAATAAAAAAACTGTATGAAAGACATTATGAGCTAGTTTCATCATCTGATATTTCTGATGAAGATCTTTTAAATTACAACAAAATCAACTCTTGATATTCATTGTGCTTTTAATATAATAACTAAGTCACATTCTTACATTGAAAATTACGTTTAATACTTAATAGAAGGCATAATAAACGTGTCAGCGTTAAGCGAGAAGAGAAGCAAATGCTCAAGACGATCTGACGTTTCACGCCGGCATTATGTGTAACATGATTTTAATGTGTAAAAGAGTAATTATTTGAAGGTAGATTATGAAAATAAACGAAAGAAAGTATTTATTTATAGATGGTGGTTATTTCAGAAGAGTTGCAAAAAGTATTTCCGAATTATATTATCCTGATATTGATATCTTAAAGATAATTGATTTCCATAAAGTCTGCTATGGATATACTAAAACTTTTTATTACGATTGTTTACCTATTATAAAAAAAGATGAAACGGATGAGCAATTTAAAATTCGAACTAAAAAAGAAATTAAATTTTACAATTCATTAGAAATGGTTCCTGGTTTGCATGTTTTTAATGGTATGTTAAGAAAAAATGCAAAGAAAAACTTACAAAAAGGTGTTGATGTCAAAATTGCAGTTGATATGCTAATGCATACAATAAATGGAAATATGCAACAAGCATCACTATTGACGGGTGATTCTGATTTTATACCATTGCTTGAAGCTTTAATACAACAAGGAATGTATGTAACATTATTATACAGCCCCAAATATACAAGTAAAGACTTGATTTATAAAGCTGACAATAAAGGTATCATAAATAGCAGTTATTTTTTTGATAAGTTGAATTTAATTCACAGAGATTTATATAAGATTCCCTCTGTCGTTGATGGTGGTAATGTACCAAAAGATTTGCCAATAATAGGTATACTAAAATCTTATCATGGAACTGTAAATGACTCCATTATTTCTGGGAACAATAACGTTTTCCATGAAGACATAGATAACATTCATACTGTTTATTATTATTATCATTCATATTTTAATGGAATCAGCGTTCGTAGATACTCATTTTCTAATCTAAATCTAATTAAATTAAGAATTGAAGAAGATGGTTTTGAGGTTTGTTGGGATAAAAATTATAGTGTTTAATTAGTATTATCACACATAACATCGCACCTGCGGTTGGGTTGGTTGGTTCGTTTGGGCGGAATCATGCTGATCCCGCAACAAGCGTAAACATCAAACAACATTTTTCTTGTAACGAGAGTCGACTATAGCTTTCTCAACGGCTTTCTTGAGAGCCCTTCATAAGTGATTCAAAATAAGCGGGAATCTTTGTTGAAAAGGTCATTTTCTCTTTTGAAAACGGATGAACTATCGTAATGGAAGCTGCATGAAGCGTAAGTCTTTTAATGTCCTTTTCCTTTTTTCCATACTTCTTGTCGCCAGCCACAGGACAGCCTTTGTCCGCAAGATGGACCCGAATCTGATTTTTCCTGCCTGTAAGCAGATCAATTTCCAGAAGACTGTACTTTGATGATTCTTTCAGAACTTTATAGCCGGTCATAGCAAGCCTGCCTTTTTGGGGGTCAGCAATAGAATACATTCTATGAACATTGTTTTCTGCCAGGTAGGAAGTAATTACACCCTCTTTATCCGGCATTGTTCCATGTACCAGGGCATAATACTTTTTTTCAAATCCCTGCCACTCTTCCTGAAGAAAATGCTTGGCTTTCTCATTCCTGGCAAACACGATAACACCGGAAGTATCTCTATCCAGACGATGCACGATAAATACCCGGCGTCTTGATTTCTTATTACCTTTGCGCACGTATTCATTCAAGAGATAATAAGCT
>JAGLWO010000121.1 GCA_023133395.1 Candidatus Cloacimonadota bacterium
ATATACCAGTACGAAAAAAATGATCTTAATGAAATAGCTTTCATTTCGCCCCGATGGAGTTTACAACGAATTCGGGGCAACTTTTTTTCTGAAAAATATTCATCCACGAAAAAAATGATCCTGATGAAGTAACTTTTATTTCGCCCTGGCTCGAGCATTATAAACTTCCGAATCCGGCAACCGCTGGATCGGAAGTTTTATTTTGAATAAGCAAGGATATTATGTTACGAAAGAGACTTTCGTAACAAGTACAACATGGGAAAAGAAAGCCAGAGAATTAGGAATGCAAAAGCAAGGAGAAGAGATATTTCTCTTTAAAGATGAAGAAGAACTGAAAGCAGATAAATAACGTATTAAAATTATTTGACAAATATTAATGCAATATATTTTGGTTATAATATATGAAAGATAATAATAAGTTGATATTTAAAACATAATAGATGATTTATGTTTTGATAAAAAAAATAATTAATTGTTAATTTCGAAGTTAGGTTTTTTACTTTTGATTCATAATATCGAAAATATAAAAATGAAAAATTAACGAAAAATAAAAGGAGAAATTATGAAAAAATATTTTGTTTTTGCATTTGTGTTGATTTTTATTTCAATTTCGCTGTTTGCAGAAAATGACCCGAAAGTACCAATTACACGAATAGAAAACTCAACCGGTATTGCTCCGTTCAGTCAGGTCAGAATAAGACACGAAGAACCAGTAACATTCTTACGACAGGAAACAGCTTATGGAAATAATGTAACCGCTGATAATTGGTACTCATTAGACACCGGAACAATGGTAGCAACTACCATTGCACCAGTTACTTATGCATGTTTTTCAGGTGATTATGGCATACAAGGATTTTTCGCTATTGACTATAATACAGATAACTTGCTTCAAATCGATCCGGATACTGGTGCTGAAACAATAATAGGTTACATGCCATGCCCTCTGGCTGCTTCAGGTGGTATCTGGTCGGACCTGTTTTGCGACAAGACTACTGGCAACTGGTATTCAATTGCTGTTGACCTTATAGTTAATAGCCAGATCTATAGTGTTGACATAACAAATGCCAGCATCACCTGGGTTGCTGATTTGATTTCAACTGGAACCATCAGTGGTGCTGTGGACCAAAATGGACTTCTTTATACCCTTTGTATTGTAACCGATTCTACATACGAAACTGACCTTTCTACTTATACAACTACACTTCTCGGTCCTGCAGGATTTGATGCAAATTATGCTCAGGGTGCAGCTTATGAACCTATTGACGACATATTCTATTTTGCAGCATATAGTACCAGTGCAGAACTTCGGTCTCTTAACAGAGTTTCAGGAGCAACCACATATGTTGGAGCATTACCCGGTGAAACCGGTGCATTTGGATTCCCGGGTAGTATTGCTCCTGCGGAAGCACCTGCCGCTCCCACAGATGTAGTTGTAACCCCTGATGCCGGTGGTGCCCTGGTAGCTGATATCGACTGGGTATGCCCAACAGAACAAGTAAACGGTGACCCTCTTACAGAGCTTCTGGAAATGAGGGTTTACAGGGATGATGTCCTCATCTATACTGATTCTTCTCCCACTATTGGTGGTCCCGGAAGCTATGCAGATGTTTTCGTACCTTTAGCTGGACAGTATACTTACAAAGTTGTGGGCTACAATTCAGCAGGCGAAGGTCTTCCCGCCATTGTAACAGTGTGGGTAGGAGAAGATGTACCGAATGCTGTTACAGACCTCACTCTTACAGATGTTAGTACAGATGACCTGATGGCGCAATTGGATTGGGTAAATCCCACAACCGGTTTACATGGCGGATACTTCCCGGGTGTAACAGGTTATGATATCGAGCGCTCGGACGGTGCTACCTTTACTATTGGCGGTCCGGTTACACTGTGGATAGACGACACTATCGTAGATCCTGGTATTTACTGGTATGCTGTAACTCCATTTAACAATTCCGGAAGTGGACCTTCAACTCAAACACCAAGTGTTGGTATTGGGATTTCTGTAATAGAAGTTGGAAATGCCGAAATTACAGATTATCAGATACCAATGAATATTTGGTATCAGAACAATATTACTGAATGTGTATATGATAAAGAATGGATCGGAACAGGAATGATCATCAATGCAATAGCCTTCCATGCTGCGAATATTACAAGCACTATTAATCCATTTAATTTTGAGATATGGTTTGGTGAAATCGATATCGATGACCTTTCCGGTGGGTGGATTGATGCTAGTCAACTAACAATGGTTTTTGATGGTACCATTGATGTTCCTACCGGTGAATATTGGTTAGAAATTCCTCTTGATACACCATTTATATATGAAAACAACGACAATCTCGTAATGGGTATTATTAAAGATGATGATGAATATTACTCAACCTCTGATGTATGGTATACTACTCAATCCGGTACTGCTAATCGTACATTACATGAATATAGTGATAGTCAAGAATTTTCCATACAAAGTCCACCTGGTAGTTCAAATCCAAAAACCACATATCCGGATATTCGTTTATATTATTCCGGTATTGCAGACCCCTTAGCTCCGGGAGAACCTACTGATGTAACATTTATTCCTGATGCTGGGGGAGATCCGGAATGTGATATCAGCTGGACATGTGCTTCCTTGAATTATGGGGGAGATCCATTAGCTGAACTCCTGGAGATGAGAGTTTACAGAGATGGAGCACTGGTTTATA
>JAGLWO010000122.1 GCA_023133395.1 Candidatus Cloacimonadota bacterium
TTCTTTTGGTTTCAAAAGTTTCCTCAGAAAATGCAGAGCATACCGATACTGAGAAGTAACCGTGTTCCTGTTCCTTTTTTTTATATCACTTATCTGGTCGAATGTCATTTTTTCAAATATATGAAGATGCAGGACATCGTAAAAATCCGGTTTATCCTTTGCCAATTCTGCCAGAGAGTTATGTAATTCTCTTTCATTGATTGGATATTCATTCTCTTCCTCTTCTTCATCCGGGATATCAATATCAGTATCTAATTGGATAACCTTTGTTTTTCTTCCACTGTTCCTGACTAAATTCATAGCGATCTGGAACATGTATGCTTTTGGATTGTATACTTCCCGTCTTGCTATGGCATCGATGAACTTAATAAAAGTTTCCTGGGAAAGATCATCTGCGCCTTCTTCACTTCTATTTTTCAGGAAAGTATAGAGGGAATCTTTGTACCTGTCATAGAATATCTGAAAAGCATCCAGGTTACCTTCAACGTATTCCTTCAGCAATTCTTTATCTGTCATTTTTCCCTTCAATTTTCGTTCTCACTTACTAGGACACAAAATTATCGATATGGTTTTAATTTATTTTAGAGGAAACTTTGGGTTGTAGTGATAGAAGAACATTTACAAAAACCAATATCCCAAGGAACATAACACTGAGCTTCAAACCCAGGATTGGGAACATTAAAACTCCCACCAATATCCCACCAGCCATTGCTCCCAGAGTATCCAGGAAGTAAAAAGAACTACCGCTTTTTATCTTCTCTTTTTCAAACTTGGACCTTAACAACCTGGAAAGAATCACACCTTCCAGAAAAGCAAATCCAAAATTCAGAACAAAATAGAACCAGTTATAAAAATCAGTTTCAAAGAAAATATAAACAAACAGAACTATGATTAGATTGAAAATAAAGAAAAGCTGCAGGGGAATTTTCGTTTTACGTCCAACCATAAATCCAAGAGTTAAACCGGACATAAAAACTGTTGTAAACAGAAAAATCACTAAATAAACATAACCAAAATGCATCTGGAAAAGATTCAAGAGAACAAGCTGCATCACGAAATTTACCAGGCTTATAGCAAAGATATTAAAATCAGTTTGGAGTAATCGAGACCCACTAAGCTTACTGGCAAATATACTGCAAATCATTATAATTATAAAAGCTACAAGGAAAGCTAATACTTTTTTATTTTGAATAAAAGCAATCGTTCCTTCGGTGCGTATTCCCAGGATTCTTGTCCACATCATTATCGTAGATAGATATGCCCTGGGATTCGTAATTTGATTTAACTGCGGCTTCTGCATTCGAATTAAATTTAGGATTTGATTCACCCGTAATTTGTTACATTTTTCAAAAATAATTACTTTATTGAACCAGGGTTCAGGAAATTTTAACCTTCCAGTCAATTCCTGTATATCATTGGAAATGTAGTTACTTGAACTGCCGATGAAAATATTTTTAATTGAAGGTATCAGAACGACTTTCTCAAAAACAGCAGAAAACGTGGAATATATTGTTGCATTCAGTTGTGTGATCTCAGGAGTCATAAAGTTGACTCCGCTGCTTAAAGTAATGGCTACTACCGATGAATCTGATAGGGTTCTGGCTTTCAGAAGTTTAAAAAAATCGAGAGTATAAAACCTGTTTAAATTCAAGGAAGAAGGATCCGGCAGGTCAACAAAGATCAAGTCATACTTATTTTCGTTCTTCTTGAGATAATGAATAGCATCCTCTCGAATAAAATTAACTTTGGGATTTGCATCTGCTTCCTTTAATATGTTCTTTTCCAGTTCGAGATAATCTATATTTTCTACAGTTTTATATTTTTCAATTTCTTCAATAAAACCATTTAACAATCCTCCAATAAGTAAAACTTGTTTAGGGCACGGATGTTGAAGCATCACAAAGTTTACCATTTGTTGAGAGTACAATT
>JAGLWO010000123.1 GCA_023133395.1 Candidatus Cloacimonadota bacterium
TCATGCCGCTGTGAATGGCGACTATGACTTCCGGAACCGTGGACATTCCCACCAGGTCTGCTCCCAGATAAACCAGCATTTTACATTCAGCTCTGGTCTCCAGGCTGGGTCCAGTCAGTCCAGCGTAGATACCCTTTTTCAGTTCAAAGTCGTTCTCCTGGGCAATATTCTGGCAGATTTCCATTAATTCATTACTGTAGGATTCGTTCATGCTGGGAAAACGTTCTCCCAACTTTTCCAGGTTTTCACCCCTGAGGGGATTGTCTCCCATCAGGTTTATATGGTCACTTATCAACACCAAGTTTCCGGGCTGAAGTTCTTCATTAAGACTTCCAGCAGCATTGGTTAAAACAAGCTCTCTTACTCCCAGGGCTTTCAGAATTCTTACTGGGAAGGTAACCTCCTGCATGGAGTATCCCTCATAATAGTGGAAACGTCCCTGCAGAATTATAACCTTTTTATCACCTATTGAGCCAGCCAGCAATCTTCCTTTGTGGCTAGGAGCTGTAGAAGCAACCATCCCGGGAATATCATCATAGGGAATGATTGCGGGGTTATCCACCAGCTGTGCAACCGGGTTCAACCCTGTTCCCAGGATTATGCCAATGCTTGGTTCAAAATCAATTTTTTGTTTGAGATAATCTCTAGCTTTTTCTATTTTCTTCAGCATATCTGATCCTTATTAAGCCCTAATGATTATACTGCGCAGAACACTGAGCAAAATAATAACAATAAAAGGTGAAAAATCTATCCCTGATACGGGCAGGAAACGGCGGATCCTTCCCAGTACAGGTTCTGTAATACTTATTAAAAATTGGAAAAACCTGTTGTAAGGATTAGGAGAGAACCAGGACATGACAGCCCTGATCACAATAATGATCATATAGATATCAATAGCCTGAACCAGCAGGTATCTGATGCCATCCATTACTCGAAAACCTCGTGACAGTTACGGCAGCGGGCTTCATAGATATCGGTTGCACCTACAACTATAGTGTCTTTGTTTCTGGTGAGTCGCTGGGTTCGATTGGCAGGATTACCGCATTTAACGCAGATTGCCGAGAACTTTTCTATATATTCTGCGACTGCCAGCAGCTGGGGTATGGGACCAAAAGGTTTGCCTGTATAGTCCTGATCCAGTCCGGCAACGATAACACGTTTGCCCATATTTGCCATCTGATTGCACACTTCAATTATTTCATCAGTGAAAAATTGAACTTCATCGATAGCCACAATCTCAGTATCTTTTTCCAGAAGCTGAAGGATTTCAGATGCTTTTGTTACTCTTTGGGAAGGCGCCTTCATCTGGGTGTGGGAAACAATATGGTCATCATCGTAGCGGTTATCGATTTTCGGTTTGAAAACCTGGATTTTCTGTCTGGCATATTCAGCCCTGTGTACCCTTCTGATAAGCTCTTCCGTCTTTCCACTGAACATGCTTCCACAGATGACTTCGATCCATCCTGTTTTATTGTTTATAATGTTCATTTTTCAAACTCCGTGCGACATTTACTGAACTGAACTTTTTTGTGTCAAATTTTTTGTGAGGGGTTAATTCTTCTGAAAATAGAATCAAAATTCTTGACTTTGAAAGCTTGTGTATTTATGTAAATTTCAAAGAGGTGAGCAGAGTAAAAGAAGGAAATTTATTATCTATTGTTTGAGAAATATTTAACTTGATTTTTTTATCCAGAATAAATTATTAATAAAATGGAGGAAATAGATGAACTATCGAATTTTGGCAATTAATCCCGGTTCTACCTCAACCAAGATAGCGGTTTATGATGATCACAAGCTCATCTTCAGCGAAACACTTCAGCATGATGCGGGAAAAATAACTCAGTTTGAAGGAATTATCGAGCAGTATGAATTCAGGAAGGAGTTGGTTCTACAGGCTATGAACAAGCACAATGTTCCTGTCGATACTCTGGAAGCAGTAGTAGGAAGAGGTGGCTTGGTAAGATCTGTAGAAAGTGGTACTTACAAGGTTAATGAATCCATGCTAAAGGATCTGAAAAATCCCCAGATCTGGGGTAGAATTCATGCTTCCAACCTGGGAGCTTTTATTGCCAGTTCCATTGCTGATGAACTTGGCATCCCCTCATTTATAGTTGATCCGGTTACAGTGGATGAATTTGAAGATATTGCCAGGATTTCCGGTTGCCCTGAAATCGAAAGAAAATCCATGCTTCACACTCTAAATATGCGTTATTGTGGACTGAGTATAGCAGAAAAACTGGGGAAGAAATACGAAGAAACCAATATGATCGCTGTTCATATGGGAGGAGGAATAAGCATAGCTCCTATAAAAAAGGGGAGACTTGTTGATGTGAATAACGCCATGCTGGGTATGGGTCCTTTCTCTCCCCAGAGAGCTGGTGCGCTTCCCATAGGTGACCTTCTGGGAATAGCTTTTTCCGGTAAATATACTCATAAAGAGATGATAAAGATGCTCACCAAAACAGGGGGGTTGATCGCCTACCTGGGAACTGATGACGGGCAAGAGGTTGTTCAGAGAATAAAGGCTGGAGATAATAAAGCAGAATTAATCTTCAAAGCTATGTGTTACCAGATAAGTAAGGAGATCGGTGCTTGTGCTACAGTGCTGGAAGGTAAGGTTGATGCTATCTTCCTGACCGGTGGTCTTGCCCATAACCAGTATGTAATTGATGAAATCACCAGACGTGTATCATTCATAAGTGATGTCCATATCATACCCGGGGAAAAAGAGATGGAAGCCTTAAGTCAGGGAGCAGTTCGGGTATTGAAGGGAATTGAAAAGGCTAAAGTATACGGGTAAATTAGAAAGTAAATATGCTTAAATATCTGTTGATTTTCGTGGTTGCAGTAAGCCTGATAAGCTGCAGTGATTCGCCTGCAGAAAAGGAGTGGACCATACTTGTCTATATGGCTGCTGATAATGGTTTGAATAATGCTGCTATTAATGATATCGAGGAAATGCAGTTGGCAGAGTTCTCTGATGATATCAATGTGATTGTGCAGATTGATTACAGTGAGTTTAATGAAATAACTGGAGCATATAGATATCATATCTATCCCGGTGAAAAAAAACAGATATCCTATCTTGGTGAAATAAACAGCGGAGATTGGCATTCTATCACAGATTTTGCGAATTGGGGTTTTGAAAAATATCCTGCTGATAAAAACGTTCTTATTATCTGGTCTCATGGCAATGGCTGGTTTCCTATAAATAGAGAACTTCCTCCCTGCTTTTGTCCTGACGAACAGAGTCAGGATTTTGTCAGTATCCCAAATGGTGATTTGAATAATTCTATAAAGAATATCAACACACATCTTGATATCCTTGTT
>JAGLWO010000124.1 GCA_023133395.1 Candidatus Cloacimonadota bacterium
GGCTTGGCAAGCAGAAAGACAGTCTGTTTTAGATTTGTAATTTAACTGAAGAATGTTTTACTATATACAGCATCTTATGATCTCCTTTTTTCTAAAAGGAGACAGCAGAGGATTCTACTTTCAACGGCATCTTATGTTCCTTCTCCGTTTGGGAGAAGGATAGCAGGATGAGGTTAAACGCAAAACTGGCGGAGACGCAGGGATTCGAACCCTGGATGCAGTTACCCGCATACACGCTTTCCAAGCGTGCTCCTTCAGCCACTCGGACACGTCTCCAAATTATAAATTCAAAAAGTGAAAGAACTACTCCTGCTTTTCTGTAGATTGATTTTCCTGTTCTTCTTCCTTTAATATCTCCCTGAGGATTTTCTTCATATCTTGTTTATTTAAGGTAGTGGATGAAATATCTTCCAGACTTTTATTATTTACAATCTTCTCAAATGTAATTCTCACAGTCTGTAAATCTGATTTTTGAACTTCAGTTTTTATGTGCCTGTTTTCTAAGATTGATACAATTATTAATCCACTTAGAATAATGATCCAGTTTGCAAAGATCCAGAAAAGGAAAACGGGAACTGTAGCCAATACGCCAAAGATTATTTTTGTATTTGTGAGTGTGAAAATATACCAGTTGAAAAGCGATTTAAAGATGATCCAGGTTGCAGCTGAAATGGCAGAGCCAATAAAGATCGAACTTATTTTCAGCTTTATAGTTGGAATGAATAAGAAACTCAAACTGAATATTATGAATAATAAAACAAAAGGAGTAACATATAAAGCTATTCCCTGTAGTACTGATAATTTAAAGAATTTAGATACAATCGGGATAGAAGTTGCTGAGAGCAGGATCAATAAAAGAAGTGAGCCAAAGATAGTCATTCCCAAAAATTTTACAAAATTAAAAAGGAAATCCTTTTTCCTGAGTTCATGAACATTAAGAATATTATCGAATGAATCGTTAATTATTTTGAAAAGAGAGTAAGAAGTTATCAACAAAATCATAAAACTGAACAAATTGAAAGATATTTTCTGGTTAGCGATCTGTGAAATATATTCCTTGATTTGTTCTGCAGAACTTGGTAAGAAAATAGATATCAGGATATCACTTAATTGAGATTCCAATTTGAGAAAAGGAAGCTGTGGAAGAAAAAATATTATAAATATTATAAATGGTACAAATCCTACTAAAGTAACGAAGGTAAGAGCTGCAGATTCTTTGA
>JAGLWO010000125.1 GCA_023133395.1 Candidatus Cloacimonadota bacterium
CCGAAAATATTTATCTGAATATTTCAATTCTGATTCTAGCATTTTTGAATATTCTCTTCTTAAGAAAAATAAATTTTAAATATTTATTGTATTTTCTACTAATCATCATTCTACCTACTCTCTCGGTTTTTATAACCGTTCTTATCTACACAAAAGGAGCAGACGCAACACCAGTTATTGGATATTTCCTTGGTTTTGGAATTCGAGAATTAGCTTTGGAAAATGCCCTATTCCTTTCTGTACGTGCTTTCAGTTTATCTATGGTTTCTTTTATATTTCTTCTGGCAATCCGATATGATGCGCTAGTTTTTTCTTTGATGCAAAATATTAAACTACCAGTTTCAATTGGATATTCTTTACTTGCTACTTTCAATGCTTTCAAATATATGAAGGACGAGTTTCTGCGGATTCAGCTCGCATATAAAATGAGGTTTCTAAAAAGAAGGTTCCCGCTTTCGCTTATCTTCCCTATCCTGGTCAGTGCCAGCAGGTATGCACATTATGCAGGATTGAGCTTGGAAAGCAGAGGATTAAATAACAAAAAAACATTTTCTGAATTTCATTATTGGAAGAAAAAGGATTCTATAGTTTTATTTATTAATATAATTGAGATTGCTATAGTCGTAGCTTTGTTTATAATAAAAGGTTGGTTTGGAATCAGGTTGTCGTGATATTAGAAAATTCTAAAGGAGAAAATAAAAAATGAATAGCAATATAGAAGATAAAAATTTAATCGCATATTGCGGTCTTTATTGTGGAGATTGTTTTGATTATCAAGGAAAAATTGCTAATCTGGCAAGAGACCTTAGAAAAGAACTAAGACAGGTTAGATTTGATAAAACAGCAGAATATCTATCCAGCATGTCATTTTTTAAAGTATTAGAAAATTATCCTCAATGCTATGAAGTATTGGGAACACTTGTAAAGTTTCGCTGCAAAAGAACCTGCAGAGGTGGTGGAGGTCCACCTTTCTGTAAGATGAGAAAATGCTGCCAGAAGAAAGG
>JAGLWO010000126.1 GCA_023133395.1 Candidatus Cloacimonadota bacterium
TTCAAGGTGTTTGGATTGAACACATCATCTGTTTCCAAGGCAACCATTGCCAGAGAATTGCCACCGAATTTATCTCCAACTTCATTAAATAATACTACACTTGGATCATCCTGCGGTAAGTATTCTAGGATGTCACTGTTAATTTCCAGTTCTCTTAACTGGAATGCCATAAATATAGTTATGATAATAGTTCCAATAATTATCGGAACACGATATTTCAGTACCAATTCTGCGAATTTTCTCATACTTTTTTTCTCCTACTATTTCTTATTTAATTTAGTGTGTCTCACAATTATTGCGGTTAATCATAAAGATTAAACGAAATTAATATCATATAATTTACTATTCAACTTTTTTAATAAATAATTAATACCTGCAATTATTGAAATTAATCCAACAATTTCTCCAGTTCGATATATTATGAGTAATTCTGTTGCTTTTTTCATACTTTTATTCTCCTACAATATTTTTCTCTATATTTTTTGTCCTTTTTTACAAATATATACTTCTCACTTGCAAAAAAGCTAACAATCCCGGAAAAGCATAATGCTAACACATTACAAATAACGATATGAAAATGAAAAAGTTCATAGATTACAGCTAATAATCCTAATTTTATAACTATAAAAATTAATAATACAAAATTATAATGTAGAAAAAGCTTTATAAAATCAGATTTTTCATTATGAACTCTATGATTCCATATCCAGAAATAGCAAATAATATAAGTTACAGCAATTCCTAATTCATAGGAGATTGCCGGAGATAATACATATTTTGTGAAATAGGAATGAAAAAAAAATGTTGTAAGTATCCATAACACTGATGTATCGACAACTGCTCCGACAACTCCTCTTAATACAAACTTTATGAAATTTCGTGGCATATTAATTCACTAATTCAGGCATTAGTTTTTCTTTATTGAACATTATGATATTCTCTTTTTATCCTCTTTTTTACCGGATTCAAGATATTGTTCTTCCCAGATCGGATCGAGGAGTTCAGCAAGTTTTTCATCGTATCGGATCATCCTGTTATAATAGTCCGGATCTCGAAGGCAAAGAGCAGCAGAAGGATATCCGGGTTTTGCTTTAGTTTTTACGAACAAATCGTGAGCAACTTTGTGATGATCTCGAATAAAGCAAGGTCTGATTTCATTACCGCGAGTATTGGGTGGACACATATAATTATATGATAATTGCCAGTCTCGAACTCCTTTGAACAAATCAGAGTATAAAGCATCTGTTAATGTCTTTCCCTGTTTATTGATTTCATGAATATTATCTTTCCAAAAGGGAACGAAAACACAGGGATAAATGTTACCATTCCAATCGATATAAAGATAACCACCGGGACGAGCACCAGCAATGCAACCGGAAGAGAAAGTACCGCCATTCCAGAAATCAGCAAAAAATAAACGCTCTTTTCGTACTATCTCTTGTTCACGTTCCCACATTTTAGCTCGTACTAAAGGAGAGACTTGGTGATCAACATCCACACCTCTTCCAATCGGCATATATTGGAAAAGCCATTCATAAAGAGCTCCCTGCTCATCGAAGTAGAATTTGATCATTTCTTTGGAGATGAGAAGTTCTGCATTCTCGGGTGTGGCAGTAACAGAAATGCCAAAAGGAACACCAGCATTACGCAGATTTTCAAAGGCAGAAAGAATTCTTTTATATGTTCCCTTTCCTCTTCGTTCGTCGGTTTCCTTTTCAAATCCTTCAACAGAGATAGCAGGTGTTATATTACCAACTTCTGCCAATTTTTTTGCTTTGTCTTTATCGATGAGTGTACCATTTGTATAAACAAGAAAATATTGTTCAGGGTGAAGTCTTGCTAGCTCGATGATATCAACATCTCCATCTCGCCAAAGAAATGGTTCTCCTCCGGAAATAACAGTGAACCAGCTTCCCCATTTCTCAAATTTCTCCTTGAGGATTCGTTCAACATCTTCAAAAGAAAGAGAAGGAAGTCCTTTGGAAACACTCGCAGCATAACAGTCTTTACAACGAAGATTACAATTTCCTCCGGGTGAAATTGTTAGAAATGATGGTGGCATTGTACCATATTCCTCTTCAAATTTTTTCATCTTTTCTTTTCTTCTGTTGCTCTTCGTCAGAAACCCTTTGATAAATAAATTGATCATCCGATCCCGCACGGCGGGTGAGCCGTTATCATACGCTTTAAGTGCAGCACGTACAATATTTGATGCTATATAAAACTTGTCCTCTCGTTGACGTCTTGGACCAACTTTTACGGGATCGCCATTGTCCACAAAAAATTTGTAAGCAACTTTCTCAAGTGGTGGCAAAGCGACTTTCCATGCTTTTGTAATACTGGCAAGATTGGCTACATTCTTTGCCAGAAAATTACTGATTTTTTTTTCATTTGTCTTCATAATTAACTCCTTTTTTGATTTTTTTTATTCTTACTTGGGAAATCATAGATGTTTAATAAAACATCTTCTTCTTTTATGCTGACGATGTTCAAAGAATTTCCATTGAGCCTGAACTTTCTTATTATTTTCCAGTTCGATATTTGTCTCTGCTCTTTCAATTTTATTATCGATATAAGTTTGGATAATTTTATACAATATAATAGCGTTAACGCCCTTTCCCTGCAAATCCGGACGGACAGCAATTAAGTATAGATCGACAAGGTCATTATTTTTTAATGCTTTCAGGATATGAATGAAACCAAAAGGTAACAGTCTTCCATTTGCTTTTTGAAACGCTTTGGATAAAGATGGCATAGTTATTACGAAAGCAGCAACTTTACCGGATTCATCGAGGATAAGAGATATATATTTATGCGGAATGATTCCCATGTAATGTTCGGTATATTTTTCAACCTGCTTTTCCGTTAAAGGAACAACACCGTAAAGAGGTTCAAATGCATCATTAAGAACTTTAAAAATTTCTTTGGCATAAGGTTTCAGGTCTTTTGAACTTTTAGTTTGTAAAGCTGTTAATTTATATTTTTTCTCAACGATATTGGCAATTCTTTCAATTTTTTCAGGAACTTTCTCCGGCACTTTTACTTCAAATTCAATCCAATCTATATCTTTTGAATATCCGGATTTTTCGAGATGTTTGGAATAATACGGATAATTATAGATCGTAGCTATTGTTCCCAGTTCATCGAATCCTTCTATCAGCATTCCTTCAGGATCGAGATCTGTGAAACCGAGAGGTCCGTGAACTGCTTCCATTCCTTTTTCTCTTGCCCAATTTTCCACTGTATTTAGAAGTGCTTTTGACACATTTTCATCATCGACAAAATCTATCCAACCAAAACGAGCATATTTGTTTTTCCACTTTTCGATGAATCGGTAATTTATAATTCCAGCAATTCTACCCACAACTTCTTCGTTTTCATAAGCGAGCCATAACTTAACATCGCAAAATTCAAAGGCAGGATTTTCCTTTTTATAAAGAATATTAAATTCATCATTTCTTAAAGGTGGAATCCAGTATTTATTTCCTTTGTAAAGTTTATAAGGAAAGGAGATGAATTTTTTCAGGTCTTTTTTATTTTTTACTTCTTTAATAATAATGTCCATTATTACCAACATATCACAATTGCTCCCCAGGTTAAACCTGCCCCAAAAGCAGTTAAAACCACAATATCTCCTTTTTTAATTTTTCCTTGAGTTATAGCTTCATCTAACGCAATGGGAATTGAAGCTGCCGAAGTATTTCCATATTTTTCCAGATTTATCATTATTTTTTCTATTGGCAGATGTAATTTTTTTGCAACAGCTTTTAAAATGCGCAAATTTGCTTGATGAGGTATGAGAAGATCGATATCTTTTCTTGTTAAATCGACTTTATCTAAGGCCTCAATTACAGAATCAACCATTCTCTTTGTAGCAAATTTATAAACTTTTTTTCCTTCCATTTTTATAAATTGTTGTCTTTGTTTGATAGTTTTTTTTGTTGCAGGTAATCGAGAACCTCCAGCCGGAATTTTAAGTAAATCAGCACCGGAGCCATCTGAACCAAAATCGCATGAAATCATGTTCTTTCCTTTTTGACCTTTCTTTATAATAATTGCTCCTGCTCCATCACCAAATAAAACACAAGTATTTCTATCTTTCCAATCTACTGTCCGGGAAAAGATTTCAGTTCCGATTATCATTGCAGTATTATAATCACTATTTTTCATAAGAGATTCTGCCACAAATAGAGAATAAATAAAGCCGGAACAAGCAGCGGATAAGTCGAAACAAACAGCGTTTTCCAAA
Source organism: Candidatus Cloacimonadota bacterium (assembly GCA_023133395.1). Lineage (GTDB taxonomy): Bacteria > Cloacimonadota > Cloacimonadia > Cloacimonadales > TCS61 > JACNIV01. The sequence continues at coordinate 4,250 of JAGLWO010000126.1, forward strand.
CCAAGTTTGTGTTGTGTAATGCAAGCAGTGGAAGGAAAGTAGTGATCAGGAAAATGAGTTGCTACAATTAATAAATCAATTTCTTTTGGATTAATATCTGCATCTTTTAATGCTTTTGCTCCTGCTTTTGCAGCTAAATCCGATGCTGCTTCTTTATCGTCAGCTATTCGTCTTTCTTCAATACCTGTTCTTTTTTTTATCCATTCATCGGTTGTATCTACTATCTTTTCCAGATCAAAATTAGTCAGGATTTTGTCAGGGACATAAAAGCCGGTTCCTATTATTCCTATATTATTAGAACTTTCTTTATTCAATTTTCCTCACTTCAATATTCGACCATATAGGTTTTGTGTTCGAGTTTTAAATAAAAAAATATATCACCTTTTTACGATTCCATTGAAAAGTATTTCCAGGAGTTTATCAATATTAGCTTCAATTTCAGGAAAAGAAATATTTATCGACCACGGATATTCCATTCCTTTAAGAGCAGAAGCAATTGCAAAAGCGGTTAATTCAATATCACTAATATCAAATATTCCCTTATCTTCACCATATTGTAGTATTTCCCGAATAGTGTACAGCTCTTCCCGGCTGTTCTTTTCCCGAATTTTTTCGATAAAAGCGTAATGTTTAAGATAGTCATCTTTGAGTGCACTGTTGATATTTACAAGGTCTTTAAGGTTTTCCATTTTCTTCAAAATATAAATTTTCATTTTCTTTTGAGGATTATCTTCATTGATAATTGCTTCTCTGATCTTTTCTTTCAGGAATCTATTTTCTTTTTCAACCACTTCTTTAAATATATCTTCCTTGCTTTGGAAATAATGATATAAAGAAGCTTTCCCCATTCGTGCTGCTTTGGCTATTTCATTGACTGTTGTTTTTAACAATCCATGCTCTGAAAATATGTTTTGAGCAACCTGTGTGATGATTTGTTTTTTGGGATTATCTTTCAAACACACCTCCAATTTATCGAACAATTACATTCTGTGGTCGAATATTTTTCAGATACTCATATTAGTCAAGAATTTTTTAAATTGAACAAAACAGAATTCAATCTGAGAAAATTCCATAAACCTGTGCTGGTTTATGATATTTTTGATGATAAAGTTCGATACTCTCTTTGGGAAATGGAAATGCTCGATAGATTCGGACTGAAAAACGTTGATGACCGGGATAAAACCGAAAATATTATTTTTTGTCCGGATTGGATGCAAGACAATGATGTAGATGAAGATGACCTTGAGGATATAGATTTGGATGATGACGATTTATGACAATTAGATGAATTTAGAATTTAAGATTTTTAAAATTGGTTAATGAGTTTTTTTACTTGTTAACCTTTTCATTTTAAAAGAGGTTATCCTGTTAATTTCAGAAAAATTTCAACTCCCACATCGATTGCCTTTTCATCAGGTAAGAATCTTGAAGAATGCAGGTCGTGCTCTTCTCCTTGATT
>JAGLWO010000127.1 GCA_023133395.1 Candidatus Cloacimonadota bacterium
CATTAGAATTTGTTATCATTCCATTGGAAAGTGAAATACCCTGGGTTACTTCATCCCCTGCTTCCAATAGTATGACATAGGCACCTGAAACAGCTTCTCCATCATTGCTTACGTTCCCTGAAATAGTTGTAGTTACTGCTTTCACAACATCGTCACAACCGGATATTGTGATAACTATCAAAACTGCTAATACGAAAAATCTTTTTTTCATTTTAATTCTCCTGTTTTGTTTATGATTTCTCTGCTCTCTCTTTTATTGCGTTCATATTAATCCTGAGAGGAGACAGATACAAGGAAAATTCCATCTCCGGTTTTTGAATAACCAAAAACTTAGCCACCCGACCAAAATTGTCTACATCAACAGCTTCCTTTGTCCGAAAAAGAACAACACGCTTTCCTTCATCAATCGGAATTAATTTATAACGACCTGTCTCTCTATTTATTTCGGTATCTATGATAATAAGTTCAGGTTTCTTTAAGATATATTTGGTAGTATATCTAACAGTAGAACCAATAACCATAAATTTAAATTCTACAGCAGATTCAACTGTAATCTCATTATTATCTTTCTTTATTATTTTACAATCTTTATGTCCCGGTATAAAGTCAGGATATTTTTCAAAATCAGTTAATACCTGCCATACTTTATCCAACGGCGTATCAATTAAGATAGCCATTGTTATGTATTTAAGTTCTCCGTTTTCTTCCTCAAGAAGAATTAATTCACCTTTGGTTAGTAATATTTTTAAAGTTGATTCATCCAATTCTTGCTCTAATATATTTGCAAAAGTACTACTTGCAACCAAGATAACCAAACTAACGGTTAATATAATTGCCGATGTTTTTTTAATCATTATTTATTATCCTCTTTTTTTTAAATATATACTTCTCATTTGCAAAAAAGCTAAAAATTCCGGAAAAACATAATGCTATTACATTACAGATAACGATATGAAAATGAAAAAGTTCATTGATTACAGATAGCAATCCAATTTTCAAAACGAGCGAAATTAATAATGCAAAATTATAGCCTAAAAAAAGTCTTAAAAAATTAGATTTATCATTATGAACTCTATGATTCCATATCCAGAAATAGCAAATAATATAGGTTACAACAATTCCTAATTCATAGGAGATTGCCGGAGATAATACATATTTTGTGAAATAGGAATGAAAAAAAAATGTTGTAAGTATCCATAACACTGATGTATCGACAACTGCTCCGACAACTCCTCTTACTACAAACTTTATGAAATTTTGTGGCATATTAATTCACTAATTCAGGCATTAGTTTTTCTTTATTGAACATTATGATATTCTCTTTTTATCCTCTTTTTTACCGGATTCAAGATATTGTTCTTCCCAGATCGGATCGAGGAGTTCAGCAAGTTTTTCATCGTATCGGATCATCCTGTCATAATAGTCCGGATCGCGAAGGCAAAGAGCAGCAGAAGGATATCCGGGTTTTGCTTTAGTTTTTATGAACAAATCGTGAGCAACTTTGTGATGATCTCGAATAAAGCAAGGTCTTATCTCGTTTCCGCGTACATCCGGTTTACACATAAAGTTATATGATAGTTGCCAGTCACGAACGCCTTTGAACAAATCAGAGTATAAAGCATCTGTTAGTGTTTCCCCCTGTTTCTTGAGATCATGAACATTATCTTTCCAGAAGGGAACGAAAACACAGGGATAGATATTACCATTCCAATCGATATAGAGATAACCACCGTTGCGACCACCAGCAATGCAACCGGAAGAGAAAGTTCCGCCATTCCAGAAATCAGCAAAAAATAAACGCTCTTTTCTAACTATCTCTTGCTCCCGAGACCACATTTTTGTTCGCAGTTCAGGAGAAACCTGATGTTCAACTTCCACACCTCTTCCAATCGGCATATATTGGAAAAGCCATTCATAAACTGCTCCCTGCTCATCAAAGTAGAATTTTATCATTTCTTTAGAAATTAGAAGTTCTGCATTCTCGGGTGTGGCAGTAACAGATATTCCAAAAGGAACACCTGCATTTCGCAGATTTTCAAAGGCAGAAAGAATTCTTTTGTATGTTCC
>JAGLWO010000128.1 GCA_023133395.1 Candidatus Cloacimonadota bacterium
TTTTGAAGAAGCTTTGAAAATTGCAAACAAGATTGAATCCAAAATGATAATAATGGATAGCTATGAACTATTTTCCGATCTGTATTTTGCCAGAAAAGATTATAAACAATCTCTGAAATATCATAAAAATTATATAAAAATAAAAGATGAAATATTCAATAAAACAAGCAGTGATAAAATCGCAGAATTGCAGGCAAAATATGAAATAGAAAAGAAGGATAAAGAGATCGAGCTTTTACAGAAAGAAAATGAAATTATCAAAATTCAATTGGAATCAAAACAAAAATTGGAAAAAGCTCATGTTGAGATAGTACAGAAAAATGAAAAAATTAATTTAATCTCACGAGAATTGGAAAGTCTTATTGAAAAAGATTTCATTGGAATAAGTAATACTATAAAAGCGGTTTTGGAACTTGCTTTTACATCAGCAAGCAATAAAGACACCCACGTTTTAATAACAGGAGAAAATGGAACAGGTAAAGAAATAATCGCACGTATTATTCATCATGCAAGTGAACGAAAGAAAGAAGCATTTATTCCTGTAAACTGCACGGCAATTCCGGAAACATTGTTGGAAAGCGAATTTTTTGGTCATCGAAAAGGAGCCTTCACCGGAGCAATAGAAAATAAGAAAGGACTCTTCGAACTTGCCGATAACGGAACATTATTTCTCGATGAAATAGCGGATATGCCACCTTCTTTACAGGCAAAGCTGCTGCGTGTGATCGAAGAAAAAAAGTTCAAACGAATTGGTGAAAATAAGGAAATCCCGGTAAATGTCAGGATTATTTCTGCAACAAATAGGAATATTAAGAAACTTATAGATAAGAAGGAATTCAGGATTGATCTTTATTATCGGATAAATACTCTGGAAATAAATATTCCGTCATTACGAGAAAGACCGGAAGATATTGAACCTTTAATTAGACATTTTGCTGAATTCTTCGCAAGAAAAATAAAAAAGCCATTTCCAAAAATTAGCAAAGAACTTATTCATAATTTGAAAAATTATAATTTTCCTGGAAATGTACGGGAATTAAAAAACCTGGTTGAAAGAGCGATGATACTTTCCAAAAATAATTTCCTCGATGTTTCCGATTTTCCTATAACTTCTAAAGAGTTCTCCGAACAAACAACTCTAAAAAGTGCAGAATCAGATGATGAGATAATTGATATAAAAAAAGCTCTGCGCTCCGCAGATTTCAACCAGATCAAAGCTGCCAAATTGCTTGGTATTTCCCGCCTTGTGTTGATTCGTAAAATGAAGAAGTACAATATAATAATAATAAAAACAGTTTAAAAACATCTTTAATCAAGGAATACTCTTCCTTTTTCCTTTTTTCATTTTTTCTTCATTATGGATATTCAGTTGAAAACCTTGCGAATGGTCTTGACCT
>JAGLWO010000129.1 GCA_023133395.1 Candidatus Cloacimonadota bacterium
AGAAGTCCAATCGTTGCAGGGATCCCGGCAATAAATTCCGATCCCACAAATCTTCCAAAAATAGATTGTAAAAGTTCTCCAAGTGAATAATCGATAAAACCGAAAAAAGTTATAAAAACTATCCCTATTATTGTATAGATCAATGTACTTCGTATTTTCACATCGAGCGTTGTTCCGGTTAATAAGCCCCAGGTAAAAGAACCAAAAAACCACAAAATACCAATGAAAAAACCTAAAAGTGAAATTAACATCAGAACAACAACAACACCAGTTTGAATATTCTGAATGACGAACTGCTCTGAACCTGAAACCATGATATATAGCAGCAATGCAAATAGTAATGTTATAATGATAGATACAAGAGAAATAATAATTCCACGGAATGCATTCAACAATCTTTTTAAGGCTATAGAACCAGTTTTCTTATATGCTTTCCATAAAATTATAAATCCGACGAATATCCAAACAATCGACCAAACATAAAGGACAGCTTCCAACTTCATATTAAGTATTAAATTTAAAACATATATAATTAACATTAATAAAACTGTAAGCAGATAAATTTTTATTACATTTTTTTCCGGTTTCACTTTCCGGATCACAAAATGATAGAATAATACACCCAGAAATCCTGAAGTAGAAAATGTAATAAATCTGGAGATATTTAAACCTGGTAGGTCGCTGGGACAGGAAAGAAGAAGCAGGAAGAGAACAATCAGGATATTTTCTTTTTTCTCGCTGTATTTCAATAAAAGGTAAGAATTAAAGAAGATAAATAATAAAAAGAGTGCATTGAACCCGATATTTATCAATTCTGAATATTCTCTATCAGGAACGGTTTGAATAGTTATCGTCTGTGTGGAAACGCTGTCTGCATAAGTTATTTCAATCTCTTTTTTGCTTCCTATTACTTTTTGAATCTCCTCATTAATATCCCCAATTTTGAGATATACAGGTGATTCATCCTGATTTAAAAATATGAAACTCGTATGTCTTCTCTGCCTAACGGAATCTTCAGTAGTACTTTGTTCTGTTACTTCCACTGTTAATGTATCTATTGCTGTTATCACTTTATTTTGAAAAATATCTACAAGTGTGGAATCTTTAAAATTAATGGCTTTCCCATTCTCGACATCGAATGGTAAGGCTCTTATAAAAACTTTATCTTTAACTGTAAATCCCCAATTGACAAGATTTAACAATATAAACAGGAAAAACAGAACCCATCCGATTTTAAATAGAATTTTATAAATATTATCTGACATAACCCTCTCCCTATTTACCTGATTTAAAATAAGTACCTAGACAAAATAATGTCAATTAGTATTAATTTATTAAAAATAATGCTCCGAAAGCTCGGAGCGTTATAGTAGCACTTTAAAATATATGTTTACTTCAACAATATTTATGCTTCGTAGTTTTAACGAAGAAGTATCATCTTCCTAACTTTCTGAAAATCACCTACTTTAATTTTGTAGAAATAAATTCCTGATGCAACAGATTTATTGTTACTATCTTTACCGTTCCATATTACACTTCTCGTTCCTCCCGATAAATCGGGATTTGGGAATGGATGAAGTGTTCTAACCTTTTGTCCTTTTATATTGTAAATTGAAAGTTCAACTTTGGAATCTAATTTAATAGAAAATTCAATTGTCGTTTCAGGATTAAATGGGTTAGGATAGTTTCGCAAGTTAGAAATTATGTTTGATGAGTGAGGAATTGTATTTTCTTTAACATCTACTATTTCAATCATGGAAATTGCTATTTGGGTAAACTGCCCATCGAAAACTTCGATTTCGTATTGGATTATATCTTCATAAAACACACGCTCCGCATAAACATCATAAGTTCCAGCAGGAAGTTTGAATTGGAAATTACCCAAACTGTCTGAAAAAGTAAATTCTCCGGGTTGATTGTCTATTTTAAGTAAAACATAATCGACCGGATCACCGGTTGTGGGATTGTATGTGTAACCCTCAATACCGCCAAATGAAGGTGAATTATACTCATAAGGACCAATATCTATTATTGCACTTCCGTTTCCATCTCCATCCCAGACACGATGGTTGTAATCCATATCGAATGGATAATAATAACCCAGAGTATCAAAACCTGCATCTATTGCCAGGCTGCCTTCTATAAGATGAAAATCTCCATTCTGTATATCTTCGAATAGTGTTTGTGCCTGCAGCGAATCTACAATTATATTACCACCACCATCAATTAAAGGTGGTTCCAATGGAAAATCAATGATACAGTTGCGGAAGATAGGTGTACCCGTTACTCCAAATTGCTCCAATTCTTCATTACCAAAAAAAATACAATTGTCAAATGACTCACTAGCCTCAAATGCATATTGATTATTTACTGATATATTGTTTGTACATGACAATCTTAGGTATGTTGCACAAATTCCAATTCCATTTTCATGATTATAAGAAATATTATTAAAATAATCCACTATTCCTGGGCCATAAGCTGATCCATTATTTATTTTATTGTTATATATTAATCCTGAAGTGTTACAATCCGTATCCAAATCACACCCCTCAAAATAATTATCACTGATCTCCACATAAGCATGATTTATACTGATTCCATCATAGCCACCGATGAAATTGTTCTTTTTGATGTAAAGGGAGTCGGTTGGACGACCTCCTCTTATACCATAATAATGGAAACCAATGAAATCATTCCGATAAAAATATGATGCTGCATCCGCATCCATACATGCATTACAGGCACTCATTTCACCTTCATCATCAATGAATTGGTTATCCACAACATATACCGGTGCACTAATTACACTCAAATCAAAATCAGGAATAAGTGGTTGATTGAATATATTGCCTGCTATTAGTATCGGATTTAATTGCACAGATACTCCTGCACCTATTCTAATACCACCATCAGCATACCCCACAAGACTTGGATGTATATTTTCTATATTAAAGAAATAATTATTTTTTACAATTACTTTTTGTGGGAAAAATTGCATAAATACACCACAAAAATTATCAACAAAATTACAATTTTCTATTATAGTTTCTTCATTATGGATGCTTATTGCACCTACGGGTAAGATACCAACCAATATCATCATCCGAGCTGAATATTCAAAATTACAATATTTAAAAACACATCTATTGGCAAACTCAGTTAGATAAATCACTCCCCAGTGATAGTATAAAGAATCCTGAGCACGGGTAAATGTTATCGGGTCTTCCTCCGTACCTTCTGCTTTTATTTTACCATCAACCCATAACATTTTTGCTATATTTGTACCATTATAATAAATAAAATTCGAAAAATCATCATAGCAAATTAAACGAGTTGAATGAAATTTCACTTCTGTTCCCGGAAGAATAGTTAAGGTAACATTATCATCTACAAAAACATCGTCGATAACATAATAAGGGTTATTATCAGGAGACCAGGTTGTATCTTCAGTGATGTGACCTTCGACCTCTATCGAGTAAAGAGTAAAAGTAAAAAGACTAAAGATTAAAGGCAAAAGTAAGAGAAACTTTCCGAAACCTCTTACGAAGAAAATCTTGAAGATAAATTTCGGAAAGGTATGGTTGATTTGGATATGCATTATCACCTGCCTTTTTGCTTATACTACTAACATGTCAAACATCTTAATTTAGGATTTAAAGGTCAAGAAAATAGTGTCTCTACCCGCATTCGAATGAATACGGGTAGAGAGATATTTCGCAAACAAGATGTTTGCGTTACATTATTTGAGAAGCAACATTTTTTTCATTGCTGATGATTTACCTGCAGAGATCTTGTAGAAATAAATTCCCGATGCAACTGATTTATTGTTAGTGTCAGTTCCATTCCATACAACCGAATGTGTTCCTTTTTCAAAGTGATCATTTGTTAATGTTTTCACCTTTTGACCCCTAATATTGTAAACTGTGATTTCAACATCGGATTCCTTAGGTAGATCAAAGGATATGGTCGTGCTGGGATTGAAAGGATTGGGGTAGTTGTTAAGATTGAAGTAATTAGCTAACGGAATTATTGTATTTTCTTCTACATCTACTATTTCAATCATTGGAATCATTACTTGCGTGAACTGACCATCAAAGACTTCTACCTGGTATTCAATTACATCTTCATAAAATACGCGCTCTGCATAAACATCATAAGTTCCGGCAGGAAGTTTGTATTCAAAATTCCCGATGCTGTCTGAGAAAGTAAATTCACCCGGTTGATTGTTTATTTTCAGTAAAACATAATCCACCGGATCTCCGGTTGTAGGATTGTAGGTGTAACCCTCAATACCACCAAATGAAGGTGAATTATACTCATAAG
>JAGLWO010000013.1 GCA_023133395.1 Candidatus Cloacimonadota bacterium
TCAATCCTGTTACAAATATTTCTTATAGCATAGCAACTAACGGACAAGTTGAAGTTTCTATCTTCAACATAAAGGGTCAGAAAGTGAAAACATTAATGAATGATAATATCGAAAAAGGAACACATTCGGTTACATGGAATGGTAAAGATGAAAATGGAAATGCAGTATCCAGCGGATTGTATTTCTACCAATTGAAAATAAATAATAAACCATTTTCTACGAAAAAAATGTTGTTGTTGAAGTAAGGAGATAGATAGTGAAAAAATTATTGTTAATGATGTCTTTGACCCTTTCAATATTAGTAATATCTTGCTCTGATAATGGTACAGAACCTGTTGACGAGGAAGGCTTAAACCTGTTAATAACTCCTTCTGAACAAACAGTAACTGTGAATTCTGAGGTAACTTTCTCAGTACAGATAGAAAATGTTTCAGACCTCTTTGCTTTCTCAGGAGAGATTGTCTTCGATAGCACAAAAGTTTCTATACCTGAGAACCCTGTTACAGAAGGTGATTTCTGGACCAGCGACCTGATCTCAACAAGCCAGAATGAAGCTGATAGATTATGTGTTACCATTGGGTTGGTGCAAACTGAAGAAGAAGATGGCATTGATGGTGATGGGATTTTATTCTCTTTTAAATTAATAGGATTTGCTGTAGGGGAGAGTGATTTAACTTTCGAAAATTTGTATTTAATCGATGAAGATAGTGAATTAGTTGATAATTTTAATGAAATAGAAATCACAAACGGTAAGGTAATTATTCAATAAAGAAATGTACAGCTTAATAATTGGATTATTAATTCTTATTATTTTTGGAATTATTGAGTATCGAAGAAATAGTGTTTACCGAAAAAGAATTCCAATGATAATTCATGTAAATGGCACACGCGGGAAATCCAGTGTGACACGTCTAATCGCAGCGGGTCTTCGAGCAGGTGGGAAGAAAACAATTGCAAAAACTACCGGTTCTGCTCCCAGTCTTATATTTGAAAATGGAAATGAAACACGGATTATTAGACATCATGATGCTAATATTAAAGAACAACTTAAAATAATCAAATTTGCTGCAAAAAGAAAAGTGGAGATTTTAGTTCTCGAATGTATGGCAGTAACTCCTGAATATCAGTGGGTTACTGAGCATGAAATCGTGAATTCCAATATTGGAGTGATAACAAATTCCAGACCTGACCATCTTGATTTAATGGGACCTGGAATGAAGAATGTAACTCTCTCTCTGTGTAATACATTACCTCCGGGTGGAGTAGTATTTACTGCAGAAAAGAAGATGTTCCCATTAATTGAAAAACAAGCAGAAAAATCTCAAACCAAACTCTTTCAAGCGAATGAGGAAACTGTAACAGATAAAGAAGTACAAGGATTTTCTTATATTGAGCATAAAGAGAATGTTGCACTTTCTCTGAAGGTTTGTGAGCATTTGGGAATTGATAAAAAAACTGCATTAAAAGGTATGTATAAAGCAAAACCTGATATTGGTGCTTCAGAGATTTTTTTCACTAAATTTGAAAAAAAGGATATTTATTTCGCTCATTCATTTGCTGCGAATGACCCTGAATCAACTGAATTTCTGATTACATACATTAGAAAGTTGTATCCTGAAATTGAATCTGTAATTATTGTGTTAAGTACTCGTGCTGACAGGATGTTCCGTTCAAAACAGTTAATCAGAATGCTTAATAACATTGAATTTGATAAACTTTTCCTGATTGGGGATCAAACTAAAACAATAAAATCCTATGCTCTCAATCATAACATTCCTGGTAAAAAAATTAAGGATTGTGGGTGGATAAGTGGAGAAAACCTACTTAAAAGGATTGTCAAACTACAAGCAAAAGAAATGTTGTTACTTGGAATTGGAAATATTGGAGGGAATGGCGGTCTTATTGTAAGATATTTCAAAGATAGGAAAAAATAGAATATGTTTGAAGTTGCGATTGGTTTGGGAGTATTACTCAGTTTATTTTTCCTGGAAGCTTTTGGGGTTGCAGCTGGTGGAATAGTTGTTGCTGGTTATGTTGCTATGTTTTTACATGAGCCTGTAACGATTCTGGCTACTCTTATTATAAGTTTTATTGTTTATTTCATTGTTAAAATACTTGGGAATATGATGTTCATATATGGCAGGAGGAGAATGGTGATCACTGTTCTGCTTGGGTTTGTTCTAGGATGGGCTGCTCGATATTATGGATTATTCTCAGGTTTCCCTGCAAATTATTCCGTAAATGTGATCGGATATATTATCCCTGGTCTAATAGCGAATTCCATGGAGAAACAGGGAATTATAAAAACTTTATCGATAATGATCGTTGCTGCCGTGGTAGTTCGATTTTTATTAGTTCTAATATTTGGTGGCAAAATAATAGGATAAAGGTGCATAATGTTTATACCGAGCGCTAAATCAAATTTAAGTCTAATACTATTGGTAATTATTGGAATTGTTCTTTTTATCTGGGTGGATAACAGCAGGATATTTGTTAAAGAAAGTTATTTTAAAAAAAAGTATGAAGCTGCTCAATTGATGCAGCAAGCTGAAGAGATTATTAAGCAATATCGTTCATCTCAGAATGTAGTAATCGATGAAGTTAATGACCCGAATAGAACAACCCTTATCGGAGAAAAAAACACTTTAATCACTACTGACCGTGGGAATCTAACTGCAAAACTCACAAGCCTTAATCCGAATTTTGCAGGAGCAATGGTTGATATGTTTAAAAAAGTAAGGTTGAAAAAAGGTGACAAAATTGCAGTTAGTTGTACAGGTTCCTTTCCTGGTATTAATATCGCTGTTATGAGCGCTGCAAAAGTTTTGGGATTAGATCTTATAATGATATCATCTGTTGGTGCATCGATGTTCGGTGCTACAGATACCACTTTTACCTGGTTGGATATAGAAGCCTTACTCAATAATGAAGGGATTTTCCCGTATAAAAGTGTAGCAGCCTCTCTGGGTGGTGGTCGTGACCTTGGCCGCAGTTTGACCAGGTCCGGAAGAAGTATGATTATAAAGGCAATTGAACGTAATAAGGTTGAATTGGTTCATGAGAACAGTCTGGAAAAAAACATCAAAAAGAAAATGGAGATTTTTGAAAAGGAAGCTGAAGGAAAGAATATTAAACTTTACGTAAATATTGGAGGTGGTCTATCCAGTCTTGGCAGTACAATAAATGGACGTCTGGTGAGCCCGGGGTTACATCGTCATATGTATTTGAAAAACCTGCCGATTAAAGGTACTATGTTCCTCTTTGCAGAGAGAGGAGTACCGATTTTACATCTTCTGGACATTCTACGAATTGCAGAGATTTACGAATTACCTATTGCTCCTGAACCGCTTCCTGAACCTGGTACAGGAAGGGTCTTTGAAGATGAAAGGTACAATATGACAGTAGCAGCAATCGCTCTTGCTATTATGGTCATACTTATTGCTGTGGTTATATTTTTCGATCATAAACAACTTAAAATTAAAGAAGAAGAAATCAATTTATAATCCATAATGAGAATAAAATTATTTTCTATATTTATGTTTGTTTTTGGATTAAGCTTTGTTATTCAAGCTGGTCAAATCAAGTATGATAGGGAATATAAGAAATTTCCTATCTTTAATAAGAAAAATGGTAAGATAATCAATTATTTAATACTTCAACCCGATGAAAAAATAACATTCAACACTATTGGAATCGATACATTAATGATTTTTTCAAGAATTATTCTAAACAGCAAGAAATCTTATTCTTACGAATTAATATCTAATGGAACACAAAGAACTGTTAAAAAGAAAATTAAATCGAGTAGAGTCTCAAAAGGATTAAATGGCGAGAAAGTTTCAACTTACAGTAAACTTCGGTATATTCTGGAACGCAAAAAGGAAAAATTTGAAATAAAGAACCTGTCCAGCTCAAGCATACTAATAAAAGTAAAAGCAACAAATAGTAAGAAAAACAACCATAAAATCGAATACATAAAATTTTCACCACACTCTTATGAAAATGATGTAACATTGGTTGTAGATAACAAAGCTTACACTTATTATTCATCAGGATCTTCTGGTATTCAACTTGATTTGGAAGGACCTATCGTTTTGAAAATAATTAGTCGTGCATTATTAGAAAAAGAAGATAAAAAGGTTTCTTATAACTTTAAAATTTATAAAGACGATAAATTGCTGGAAGGATTTTCTGAAAATGCGTTGAAATCCAAAAAGGCAACTCTTCAAAATGAAAAAAACAAAACTCCTTCTACTGGCGATGTAAATATCATTAAATTATCTAAAGGTATTCATCACTTAAGAATCGAAAGTGAATTGAATGAAAACTTAATTTTCAATTTCTACATCAGTAAGTCTTCTGTGGAAATCAGACAAGAATGAAAAAAAATTACTTCCTACTCTTAATTTTAATTTTTTGTTCTTGTTTATATTCACAGCCTTTCTTATATTTCAGTAAAATTGAAGTCGAAAACACATATAATAGTAATGTACTGAAACTATCTTCCAATGATATTGCAACATTTAAAGATGGAGAAAATCCCGAAAAATTCAAAATCGATACAATTGATGATTTTATAACTTCAGCAAGATGTGAATTCGGAGTAAAGCACAGTTTTTTTACAGGTCATACTCAGATTAATAAGATAGTTATCAAATATAATAAATTCTGGAGTAATGAAATAAAGGATGACGGATACCTTAGTTTTGGCATTAAACAATTTTTCAGTAAAAAAATGAATATCGCACTTAATTATTTTTACTA
>JAGLWO010000130.1 GCA_023133395.1 Candidatus Cloacimonadota bacterium
TGTGTATGCCGACGCAACCTGGCTCAATGCAGTTACCGGTGAAGAACCAGCAACGAACGTTATTATTGGCAACCCTGAACTAGACCCGCAGGTTACTATTGCCGGTGAAATAGGGTTACAACACCAATTCAATGAAGATTATGTAGCAGATATAACCGTCTATTACAAAAAGAATTATAATTACATCAGTATCGATAAAACCTATGATCCGGATGAACCGATGATCAAATGGTATAGATATATTTCCGAGAATTACGGAACAGCCAGAGGAGTAGATGTCAATATCCAGAAAATGCTTTCAAACTTTATTGTTGGATCACTTTCCTATTCCCTGGGTTGGGCGGAAGGGACAGATGCCAGGATTTTAGATTATCAATACCAGGATATGCAGTGCCTGAGGGAATTCCCGCTGGATTGGGATGTACGGCATAGTATAGGATTCAATGTGGCTTTGGAGGTGAGGAAGGGAGAAGAACTCTACTTACCATTTACCGAAGTTAGACTTCCTATAGATGATTTCAGCCTGAACTTGCTATATAATTTTGCTTCCGGTACTCCATATACAGACCGCAGTGATGTCAATTATGAAACCAATGATGCCAGAAAACCCTACACAGATGTCGCTCATCTGAAGATCACCAAGAATTTTCGATTTTCAAATCAAAAAAAATTCAAATTATATTGTACAATTAACAACTTGTTCGATAAAGAAAATATTGAATTTGCCTATATTAAAACCGGATCTCCCTACTATGATGATGCAGATCTTTCTGATCCGGTAACCGGGTATGTCTATGAAGAAACAGAGCATATTCATAGCATTTACACCAAAAATCCCGGCAATGTTAGCTTTGGGCGAGAAATTACTATTGGACTGGCTTATTCCTGGTAAAAGAAATATGGAGTTTTTATAAAAGTTAGATTGGAGGATAGATCTGAAAAAAGTATTTTTTCCATTAATTATAGCAGTAATACTCGCTTCATGCACAAAAGAACCCGTTCCACCAATCGCTAAAGTTCTACCTGATACTACATTTATCCATGGAGTAACTCTTGTTGATAATTATTCCTGGCTCAAAGATAAAACCCGCACCAATCCCGATGTCCTTGAATATATTAATGCAGAGAACAAATACACAAAACAAAAGATGAGACATATAGGAAGATTCCAGAAAAAATTATACAAAGAAATAATCAGCAGAATGAAAGATACAAATTTGAGTGTTCCAGTGAAAAAGGACAATTACTACTATTATTCAAGAAGGGAAAAAGATAAACAATACAGCATTTATTGCCGCAAAAAAGGAAACCTGGATGCAGAAGAAGAAATTTATCTAGATGTAAATAAGCTGGCAAAAGGATATGATTACTACTCAATCTACTCTAGAAGTATCAGCACTAATCACCGTTATCTTGCTTATGGACTTGATACAACCGGAGCAGAAAAATATTCTTTAGTGATCAAAGACCTGGAAACAGGTGAATATCTTAAAGATACAATCTCCCTAATTGGTGATATTACCTGGGCAAATGACAATAAAACTATTTTCTACACTATTGAGGATGAAACCGGTAGAACTCATAAGGTCTATCGTCATATATTGGGAACAGATGAAAAAGAAGATAAATTGATCTTTACAGAAGAAGATGAAAAATTCTGGTGCTGGATAAGAAAAACCAAAAACAGGGAATACATAATCATGGCAAGTGGAAGTAAAACCACAACCGAACGCTGGTTCCTGAAAGCTGATGATCCACTTGGTGAATTTAAACTTATTGAGTCACGGGAAAATGGTCACAAATATTATATTCTTCCTCATGAAGATGAATTTTATATTATTACAAACGATAATGCAAAAAATAACAAACTTGTAGTAACTTCCATTTTAAATCCTTCAAAAGATAACTGGAAAGAGATTATTTCCCATCGTGATTCCGTACGCATCGATGCCGATATATTTGAAGCACATCTGGTTATAAGTGAACTTTCTGGCGGACTGGAAAAACTCAGGATAATGGACATTAATTCAGGTGAATCTCATTATGTTGATTTTCCTGAACCAATCTACACTTTCTATACCTGGAGTAGAACAGAATTCGATTCTCCCATTCTAAGATATACTTATGAATCGCTGGTCACACCTTACTCTATCATCGATTACAATATGAAAACCCGTGAAAAAGAAATTA
>JAGLWO010000131.1 GCA_023133395.1 Candidatus Cloacimonadota bacterium
AAGAATGGACTGGAACCAAATTAGCGGGACATTGCTCTAAAAAAGAACTACAGCATTTTATGAATATAGTAGAAGATGAATTAAGGAAAGAAGAAACTTATTCTGCAATATTTGAAATGAATTTATTTCACAAGGATGGAAGAGAGATTCCTCTCGAGATTCTCGGTAAGATCCTACTCGATGAGAATAAAAAAATAACTGGATTTCAAGGGAATGCCCGTGATATCACAGAACGTAAGAAAGCCGAAGAACTCCAGACAACAATATATAACATCTCCAATGCTGTAAATATTTCAAAAGACCTTGATGAATTCTTCGAAACAATTCATACACAACTTTCTAATATCATCAATACAACTAATTTCTATATCGCTTTATATGATAAGGAAAACGACACTATTTCGCTTCCATATCATGTAGATAAAAAAGATAGGTTTAAAACATTTCCAGCTGGGAAAACAATCACTTCCTATGTAATAAAAGGGGGTAAATCTCTTCTGGCAACTGATAAAGTTTTTAAAAAATTGGAAAAAGCCGGGGAAGTAGAATTAATTGGAACACCTTCAAAAATATGGCTTGGTGTACCATTAAAGGTAGAAGCCGAAGTTATTGGTGTAGCTGCTGTTCAAAGTTACACAGATGATATTACTTATACTGATAATGATATGAAAATACTGGAGTTTGTCTCTGACCAGGTCGCTGTAGCTATAGATCGCAAGAAGAAGGGAGAACAAATTAAAAAAGATCTTGAAGAAAAAATAGTGATGTTAATGGAAATCCACCATCGGGTGAAAAATAATATGCAGGTGATATCCAGTATGCTTAAGATGCAATCGGGATATATCAGAGATGAGCAGGACAGGCAGTTGTTTAAGGATAGTTTAAACCGCGTAAAATCAATGGCACTTATCCATGAGAAACTGTATCAAACTAAGGACCTGGCAAATATAGATTTTTCTGAATATGTAAGAAGTCTGGCAATGCATCTCTTCAGTACATTTGGTCTTGATACTTATGTGGTCAAACTGAATACAAATATCAAAGATGTATTTCTGGATATTAACACTGCTATTCCCTGTGGACTCATAATTAACGAACTTATATCAAATTCATTGAAATATGCTTTTCTGGAAGGTAAAGAGGGTATAATAACTATTAACTTGGCTGGCAAAAAAAGTACTGAAAATAAGAAAGAGAAAATCTATACACTGGTTGTTTCAGACAACGGAGTCGGTTTCCCAGCTGATGTAGATTTTAGGAATACAGAATCTTTAGGATTGCAATTAGTAAATACCCTAGTAGATCAACTCCATGGTGATATAAAACTTTATAGAAGGGGTGGAACATCATTTAAAATCGTATTTAAACGATCTGAACTGAAAAAGCGCAGCAGGTTTTATTGATGACAACATTTTCGTAGCGCAATTATCCCAATTGCATGTTCCTATATTACTGGTACAAAACCTTAGCTTTGAATCATTTAATAATTTTTTTTTGATTCATAGAATCTATAAAACCCTTTTTTTAGTTTCCCCTTATAAAGGGGAATGGATAATGTATAAATCAAAAAAAATAAACAAAAAAAGGAGCTCTTTCGAACTCCTTTTTTTTTCTAATATCTCTTTTTCTCTCTCACCCGTGCTGCTTTACCTTTTGCTCTCCTTAGGTAGAAAAGCTTGGCTCTGCGTACGCGTCCATATCTAACCACTTCGATCTTCTGAATATTGGGAGAATGAAAAGGAAAAATACGTTCAACGCCAATACCGTCGCTGATTTTTCTCACGGTGAAAGTCTTGGAAATCTGTGCTCCACGTTTCTGGATCACGATTCCCTGGAATATCTGAATTCTTTCTTTAGAACCTTCTTTGATCCTGTAATGAACCTTGATAGTATCCCCGACTCTGAATTCCGGAAGGTCTGTTCTCAACTGTTCTTTTCCGATTTCGTGAATTAAGTCCATAGTGCCTCCTTTATTTTTCGGAAGTCAGTCTGTCCAGAACAATAGCTACAGCACTTCTAACAGAAAGGTGGTTATATTTGCCAATTCCAGTGATTGGCTTTAAAATATGATCCGCAAGATCATGAACCTCTTTCGTTAAACCGTTTCCCGTTCCAAAAAGCAGTAGAACAGGTTTATTTATTTCACTTAGTTCTTTAAAGTCCAATTGGTCTTTTAATTCCATAGCTGTTGTCGTAATTATCAGACAGTCTTCTTCCTGTTGATTTATCTTTTTTATAACAGATTCAATATCCTTAGTATATTCAATTATAGACAGAGCGTTTACCCTGTCAGGATTATAAAAAGTTGCAATTTCACTTTTCCAGAATTTAAGAATTCGTTTCAGGATAAGTTCCTGGGTTTCAATAGGATTTATGATAAAGAATTTCTTAACTCTAAAAGTTATACAACTCCTGGAAATATCGTGTACATCAAGATTGGTAATGGAAGTTGTTACAACTTCCCCAAATTTATTGTAGACTGGATGATGAACCAGTCCAACATAAAGGTTCTGTTTCATTAATTTATCTCAATAATTTTATCGAGTAGTAAGAAACGAAGCAACGACAGCTCGAGATAAAATCCTAAAAGTTTCAACTCGAAGTAAGTTTTCGAGTCGATAAAGAAAATTTAACTATTATAGCAGTTCAGGTCGATTTTTCTTTGTTATCTCTAGAGCTTTCTGCTTTCGCCATTCCTCGATTTTTTTATGGTTTCCGGATAGCAGTACATCGGGAACTTTTTTACCTTTGAAATCAGAAGGGCGAGTGAAATGTGGGCATCCCAGAAGCCTATTCTGATGTGAATCTGTCAAAGCAGAATCCATGTCACCCAGAACTCCTTCCTGAAGCCTAGTAATTGCATCTATCATAACCATGGCAGGTATCTCCCCACCGGAGAGCACATAATCACCAATAGATAGTTCTTCGGTTACAAATATATCCCGGATACGCTGGTCAATCTCTTTATAATGACCACATAAGAGTATCATGTCTTTAATTTTACTGTATTTGTTAACTATCTTCTGTATTAAAAGCTTTCCCTGAGGTGTGAAATATATCACGGGAATATCTCTGTCTTTTTTCACATGTTGAATAGCTTCATAAAGCGGTTCGGGTTTCATTACCATCCCTGCTCCACCACCATAAGGATAATCATCTACAGAACGATATTTATCATGGGTAAAATCGCGGATGTCGGTCAGATTCACGCTAATCGCTTTTTGCTTGATGGCAATTCCCACGACACTTTCCTGCAGGAAGTTATCGAACAATTTGGGAAACAGTGTAAGAATTTCTATGTTCATAATTTTAATAGACCTTCGATGTTCTTTACAAAGATAGACTCTTTATTTATCCTTTCAACATAATAATCCACTTTAGGAATCATTAGCTCTTTTCCTGAATCTAGTTCCACAACTAGAACATCATAAGCTGAATTATTGAAAACATCTACGACCTTCCCGATGTCCTTTTTTTCAAAGATAATATTCATTCCTGTGAAACATTTAATTTTACGTGATTTAAGGAGATTGCCAATATCTTCTTTGGAAAGTTTTACCTGAACTCTTCCATCTATAGCAGCTTCCAGTACTACTTCTGCATCATCAATCTTGATCTTGAAACCTTTTTGTTGATCGGTTTCAGTTACTGTCACATACCTCACTCTATTATCTGTAAAGAGCAAAAAAACATTAGTTAGAAAAGAGGGTTGGAAAATCTTTTCTGGTTTAAAAGTAATGAATCCGTTTTTATCGATAGATTTTCCCAGTCTGCCTATCGTAATAAGAGCAGATATCTCCATTTATTCGATAATCTCTAGAACTGCTCTTTTCCCCTGTCTTGCAGAAACTGCATTAATTATAGTTCGAATTGCACCGGCAGTACGACCGCGTTTGCCAATGATTTTTCCAATATCACTTTTTGCAGCCCTTAGTTCGTAGATAGTTATTTTATCTCCAACTACCTCTTTAAGGTCGATTGAAGCAGGATCATCAACAAGAGCTTTAACAATAAATTCAATAAGTTCTTTCATTTTCAACTCCTATTTTTTCGTTTCTTTTTCAGTTTTCTTTTTTTCGACAGGTTTTTTTTCAACAGGTTTCTTTTCAACAGGTTTCTTTTCAACAGGTTTTTTCTTCACTACCTTTTTTACGACAGGTTTGGTCACTTTTTTTACTGGCTTTTTCTTAACTGAAGATTTTGCTTTTTTTATAGTTTTCTTTTCTGCAGGTTTGGTTACTTTTTTCTTTTCAGGCTTGGATTCTTCAGCTTTTACTCCAAATCTGATATTGTGCCATTTCTGCATTACACCAGCTTTTCTAAATAAAGATCTGACTGTATCTGAAGGCTGAGCGCCTACTTTTAGCCAGTTAATGGCTTTTTCCATATCAACCTTCAGTGTAAGAGGGTCAGTTTTGGGATCATAATATCCCAGAGATTCAAGGTAAGCACCGTCTCTTTTTTTGCGGGAATCGACAGCAACAATTCTGTAGAAGGGTTTGTCTATTGTACCCATTCTTTTAAGCC
Organism: Candidatus Cloacimonadota bacterium; assembly: GCA_023133395.1. GTDB lineage: Bacteria > Cloacimonadota > Cloacimonadia > Cloacimonadales > TCS61 > JACNIV01. Next base: position 4,528 of record JAGLWO010000131.1, read on the forward strand.
TAAGCTTAACCATATCAACTCCTTATTTTTTCCAATATAATTTTATATAGAAAAGGATTAATTTTTTTTTGCTCCTTTGTCGTCAAGCATTTTAAATATGTACTATTATGTTTAAGATTATTATTTTCTTCTTCATTTTCTTTTTTCTCTAGAATGGAAACATTCCGCTTTTTTGAAATTTTGAGCTATCGAATTTCTTCATCATTTTTTTCATCTGTTCGAACTGTTTTAGTAATCTATTTACTTCTTGAGTTGAAGTTCCGCTTCCTTTTGCTATGCGATATCTTCTACTACCATTGATGACTGCAGGTTTTTCTCTTTCCTGTGGAGTCATGGAGTAAATGATAGCTTCTATGTGTTTAAGGTCTTTTTCATCGACTTTGAGCCCCTTGAGCACTTTTCTGTCAATACCTGGTATCATTCCGATTAACTGATCAAGTGAGCCCATTTTTTGTAACTGTTGTAGCTGTGAGAGAAAGTCTGTGAAAGTGAATTGATCTTCCTTAAGTTTCTTTGCCAGTTTTTCCGCTTCTTCAGCATCTATGGCAGCTTCTGCTTTTTCTATAAGACTTAGAACATCACCCATCCCCAGTATCCTGTTTGCCATTCTATCTGGATGGAATTCTTCGAGGTCAGATATTTTTTCGCCTGTTCCCACATATACAATAGGTTTACCGGTTACAGCTTTAATGGAAAGTGCAGCACCACCACGGGCATCACTATCCATCTTGGTTAGAATTACTCCATTAAATTCAAGCTGGTCATTAAATTCCTTTGCCATGTTCACAGCATCCTGACCGGTCATAGCATCTGCAACGAAAAGAATATAATCTGGATTCAACAATTTCTTCAGTTCTCGTAGCTCTTTCATCATTTTTTCATCGATATGCAAACGACCAGCAGTATCAAAGACCAGTAGATTTGTATCTGATTGTTCAACTTCTTTAACTGCTTTTTTAGCGATTTTTATCACATTCTTTTGTTTTTCCTCGGAAATAACCGGGGTGTTCAATTGCTTTCCAAGAACATGTAGTTGATGAATAGCAGCGGGTCTGTAGATATCGCAGGCGACCATTGTTGGATTGAAAGATTTCTTCTTGAAATGCTGGGAAATTTTGGCACAGGTAGTTGTTTTTCCAGAACCCTGCAGACCCACAAGCATAATTTTATTCAACCTGTTATCGGGTAGATTAATTTGGAAGTTCTCTGTTCCCATAAGATTGGTGAGCTGTTCATGAACAATTTTCACAACCTGATGCCCGGGGGTCAGGCTTTTCATTACATCAGTGCCAACAGCTTTTTTGCTTACTTCTTCGATGAAATTTTTTACGATTTTAAAGTTAACATCTGCCTCCAGAAGTGCGCGGCGGACTTCTCTCATTGATTCTTTTATATTTTGTTCAGAGAGTTTTCCCTGTCCTTTGAGTTTTTTAAATATTTCTTCGAAACGTTCTGTGAGACTGTTGAACATGATTCCTCAGGTTAAGAAAATAAATTATCTTAAGCTCTGTATTTGCTTTTTATAATCCTCTTTTCCAAAGATATATGAGCCAGCTACTAAGATATGAACTCCAGCTTTAACTAGTTTGGGAGCGTTTTTATCATCAACCCCACCATCAACTTCGATTTCCAGATTCGGATTTTTTTCATCAGCGAATTTTCGGAGTTTCTTTATTTTATCATAAACAAGTGGTAGAAATTTCTGACCACCAAAACCCGGATTTACACTCATAATAAGCACAAAATCAACATCTGATAGAATCGAGAAGATCGTTTCTACCGGTGTGGCTGGATTAAGAGCAATCCCTGTTTTTACATTTTTAGCTTTTAAAACCGAAACCTGACGATGTAAATGGAAAACCGTTTCCTGATGAAATGAAACATATTCGATACCCCAATCTCCAAGGGTTTCCAAATATTTTTCCGGATTGGTAACCATCAAATGAACATCAACTGGAATTTTTGAGATAGCTTTTATTTGTTTGATAATTAGTGGACCAAAAGTGAGGTTTGGGACAAAATGTCCATCCATGATATCCAGATGTAGAATATCGGCACCTGCATCTTGAACTTTTTTTATCTCTTTTTCCAGATTTGTGAAATCTGCTGAAAGGAGAGAAGGTGCAATTTTAACCATTTTTCTTCCTGATTCTTTTACTTTTAACTTTATTCTGTTTCAAAAAGAAAACAATGTCCGAAATTTGAACATTCAGCATAGATTTTATATCTTCCATCAACTGAAATTTTCTCAGGATCAACTCTTGCATCCAGACATTGTTCGTAACAGAGACAAAAAGAACTTTTTTTTCCAGTTTGTGAATGGAAGCTCTTTCCGCTAATATATTCCCAACAAGTTTTTTCCAACCAAAAGCTATAGTTACAAAATCTTTATATTCTGGACCAGCAATTTGATAAACAAGATTCTGTAAGACCTTTCCGGTTTGGGTAAAGTCCATAAGATACAGTCTTTTTTAAACTCTACTTGATGAGTTTTATTCTTTTTTTGAATAAAGATTAAATCCCCACCATGAGAAAATAGCAACAGAAACAATTGCCCAGTATGCTGTTCCTAATGCATTATAAGCATTTGGGAAAAATTGATCGAGATATGAAGTGGCAAACAAGGCTGGAATTGCAGAAAGTACTATCAGTAAAACATATCCAAGTATCCTTTTTGTATGTGCACTATTTACCATCGTAACGGCAAAAACTCCCAGTCCGATAATAATTGCTGTTGCGATGAATATAAGAAAGTTAGGAAAAAATGGGAGCTTAATCTTACCAAGGGCAATAATAGGGCTAAATAAGCCAATAACCAGTAAAACAATTCCAGCAATTTTATGGATTAATGTTATTGTTTTGGGGTTTACCTCTGTTTTTCTATGATGTTTATTGATATAGACATATACAAGACCAAAGACAATCGTAAAAAAAGCGAGATAAATGATAAATCCAACAACTGGAGCATCAGATGAAAATCCTAAGGACCCAAAAGCCAGCAAAAGAATAACCCAACCTGCAATATTAAATATTTTCTTCAAAATTACCTCCCTCTATTCTTGTAATTCCTTTTCGATTTTAATTTTTATATTTGTTTTAATTTCAGTAGAAAATTCGATTTCAACATCAAAAGTACCAATTTCTTTCAGATGTTTTTCTATATTTACATTAGAACTGTGAATTTCAATTTCCATTTTAGCTAAAGCTTTGACAATATCACTTTCAGATACTGAACCAAACAAGTGATCATTCTCGTCTGCTTTTCTAATAAAGGTAAGTTTAATTTTTTCTAGTTTTTGAGCAAGAGCTTGATATTCACCTTGCATTGCTGTTTTTTCTGCTTCAGCTTGTTTTTTAATTATTTCAATTTTTGAGATGTTACGTGATGTTGCCGGTATAGCCAAATTTAAGGGGATAAGATAATTCCTTGCATATCCATTTGCTACTTTAACAACTTTTCCAGCTTCACCTAATTTTTTTATATCTTTAGCTAAGATTACTTTCATCAGCTTCCTCCGTAATGCGAATTTTCCTAAAATTAAACCAGATATCCAGTAGTCCCATTAAAACTACCAGCATCAAGATAAAATAATTTAACACCATAGAAAAAATCAATAAAAAAAGTAAAAATTTTGATTTTTTAAAAAAATTGCCCCAGTAGAAATCCAGAATAGATATTCCCTGAATCAAAAATAAAGGTGCTAACATCACCATCATATTAATACCAAATATTTTTGTATTTGGAATTAAGAATAAAACCAAACTCCCGATTAAGATGTATATCAGGAAAAAAGGTTGTCGTATTTCTTTGTGATTCCATTTAGACATCATTTTTTTGGAAAGGATCAGGGAACCAAAATAAATTGCAAAAACAATCGTTACTACCCATATCCCCATATAGAATTTAGAAAAGACATATTTGAAGCTTTCTAAAAGCTCTAAAGCAAGTTCTAGCTGTTCACTGCTGTCCTGAAATGTTGATGAAAAAAATTCTTTGTATTGTTCAATAACCTGGGTAAAATTTTTAAGGAACATTTTTCCAAAAAGAATATGTCTTAAAATCGCATAAATAACATTTAAGAAAAATACTGCGAGTATTGTTCTCAAGTAACTCAATGTTCTAAATAGATTCCCGAAGTAGATAATTGAACTTAAGCCAACACCAATCATTAAATCGAAGAAGGTTATTATATCGATGATATTTGCGATAATCAGAATTAATACGACTCCTGCAAACACAGAAAAGAAAATGTATTTTCTATCCTGGTATTTTCCACTTAACGCTAATATAAAGATCAACCCCCAGAAAGGGGATAATGTTGCGATTAATGCCGAAAGAACTGCTATTAGAAACACAACTTAATGTCTATCTGTATATGGAATAAGTGCCATCTGACGTGCTTTCTTTATTTCAGTAGCTAATTTTCTCTGATGTTTTGCACAGGTGCCTGTAAAACGGCGAGGAGATATTTTACCACTTTCTGAGATGAATCTTTTCATTAAACCCACATCTTTGTAATCGATAACTGCATCTTTATTTTTACAAAAGAAACATACTCTCTTTTTAAAGAAAAAATTTCTCCTTGGAGAAAATTGAGATCTATCTCTTCCAGGTCTATTTCTTTCATGTGTAGTTCTTGCAGGTGTAGTTTTTTCAGATGCTTTCTCTTCTTTTATTTCTTCTTGCTTTTCGTTTTTAGTTTCTTCTATTTCTTTTTTTTCTATTTTTTCTTCCATTAGTTTCTCCTCAAGTTTAGAATGGCACATCGTCATCAGTAACGTTGGCATCAGGTGTTTCAGTTTCCTTTTTGGGTTCTGGTTGTTCTTCTAATTCTTCTGTGGCGAAACTAGATTTTTCCAGGAAGGAAATTTTATTTGCTACGATTTCTGTAACCTTGCGATTCTGGTTGTTGCTATCAACATAAGAACGGGTTCGTATATAACCCTCGACCAGTACGGGACTACCTTTACGAAGGTATTCAGCACATTGTTCACCTCGTTTGCTCCAGACAGTAATATCAATATAGCTTGTATCCTGCATCCATTCTCCATTTTTCTGGTAACTGCGGTCAAAAGCAATAGGTAACTTGGCAACAGGTGTTCCGTTTGGAAGATATCTTAAATCGACATCTCGAGTTAGTCTTCCACTAATAATAACTGTATTGATTCTTGGAAATCTCAGTTCACTTGCCATAATATTTCTCCTCTTGTTATTTAGCCAAAATATTGTATCTGATTAAATTTTCGTTAAGTTTGTAAAGCCGCTCCAGTTCTGAAATCTTTAGGGCGTTAAAATTGAAATGGTTTATAAAATAGTATCCTTCGGTAAAATTCTGGATAGTATAAGCAAGACTTTTTTTACCCCATTCTTCGGAGTTAAGTAGTTTACCACCCTTTTTTTTGATGAATGAATGGACTTTTTCGTTTTCTTTCTTTGCATCTTCGTCTTTAAGTGAAGGTGCGATCACAATCATGCTTTCGTACTTTTTCAGCACTATTCCTCCTTTGGTCTTTTTATTGATCCTGAGAATTAGTAATTTTCTCAGAATAGGATATTTTCAATTTACTGTATTGATCTACCATATGGTCAAAATCAAATTTTACATATTTTTCCAGCAGATTTTCAGAAAATCCAAAGACTTTATGTAAAATTTCTTTTTCATCTTTAGAAAAATCAGAGAGCACGTAATCAGAAAGACCTTCATAAACTGCAATTCCAACTCCGATTCTGAATCTTTGAAATTTGTCTGTTCCAAGGGCATCTACAATGGAGGCTATTCCGTTGTGTCCACCGGAACCACCTTCTCTTCTTAGCCTGATCTCTCCAAGAGGGAGATTAATATCATCAACGATAACCAGAATATCATCGATGTGATATTTAGTTATAATTGATGTTACTGCAGCACCACTTCTATTCATATATGTTCTGGGTTTGATAAAAATAATTTCATCCAATATTGCAAAAAAGTATTTTAATTTTTTTTTAAATTTAAAACCTTTATTTTCTGCATATTGGTCCAAGAGTAAAAATCCTACGTTATGTTTGTTATTATAATATTTTTCTCCCGGATTGCCAAGCCCGACTACTAATCTCATTTTTCAGAAGTTTTTTCAGGAGTTTTTTGAGTTTCTTCTTCTTGTTCTTCAGCAGCTTCCGCTTCTTCAGCTCCTTCTTCGCCTTCTACTTCTTCTTCTACTTCTTCTTCAACTTCAATGATTTCTTCTTTCCTTGGTGCACGTACAGCAACCAGTGTAGTTATATCGGACATATTTGTATCAACATTTTCTGGCATCTCAATATCTGCGAAGTGAATTGAATCTCCAATTTCAAGATTTGAAACATCTACTTTGATTTCTTCAGGAATATCTTTTGGAAGGCATGATATTTCTATTTTTCTGTGGAGTATTTCTAAAAGACCACCTTCCTGAGTTCCTAAAGCTTCACCAGTATAATTGATTGGAATTTCCAGTGTAATTTTTTTACCTTTGTGAAGCTCAACAAAATCTATATGAGTAAATTCCCTGGTCACAGGGTGAATCTGTTTCTCTTTAATAAGTGTTGTATAACTTTTTCCGTTTACTTTAATTTCAAAAAAAGCAACCTCACCTAGAGATTTTTTATAGTTTTTCAGGAAAGGGATTTTTTGCAATAATATCTTTGTTCCTTCTTTACCTTCACCATAAATAATTGCCGGTATATATCCTTGATTACGAAATTTATTTAGATCAGATCTTTTTCCCTTATCTCGTAATTGTGCTTCGATTTTTATATTCATTACTTCCTCCGTTGAAATCCCACTTAATGGGTAAGTGCTCTATCTAAATAAGATGCTTAATGACTCCTCAATGTGTATTTTTTTTATTGCTATAGCAAGAAGTTCTGCTATGGAAAGCTGAACTATTTTTTTACATTTCTTTTTTTCCTCAGAGAGAGGAATAGAATTAGTAATAAATAGTCTTTCTATTGGAGATTTTTCCAATTTTTGAATTGCATTTCCAGAAAGAATGCCATGTGCGCAGGCAGCGTAAACCTTGTTTGCACCTTGTTCAAGTAGAACTCTTGACATTTTGCATAAACTTCCGCCAGTATCAATAATATCATCGAATAAAATTGCATTTTTTCCTTCAACTTCACCAATGATATTTAGAATTTCAGACTTATCATCATTACCTGTTCTGCGTTTATCACCAATTGCTATGGCGCAGTTCAATCTTTTTGCTAAAGCCCGCGCTCTGGCAGTACCGCCTGTATCTGGAGAAACAACAACAGTATTTGATAAATCAAGGTTAGTTCTGAAATACCTGACGAATATCGGCATTGAATAAAGATGATCAACTGGAATATTAAAAAAACCCTGAATCTGGTCGGAATGAAGATCCATAGCCACAATCCTGCTCGCACCTGCTGTAGTTATCAGGTCAGCAATAAGTTTTGCAGTAATTGGAACACCTGTCTGATCTTTCTTATCAGATCTAGCATATCCGAAGATCGGTATTACGCAGTTGATTCTCTGTGCGGAAGCTCGCTTTAAAGCATCTATCATAATTAACAACTCCATCATATTATCATTAACTGGATAACATGTGGGTTGAATTATGTATGTATCAACTCCGCGAACATTTTCATTAATTTTAACGAAAGTGTTATCGTTAGAGAATTTAAATACTTCAGCATCCCCTAAAGGGATACCTGCGTATTTTGCTACTTCTTTTGCTAATTCTACGTTGGCGTTCCCAGTAAAAATTTTTAGCTTTGAGAACATATTTTACTTATTCTTCTGTTTTTTCTTCTGTTTTCTCTTCT
>JAGLWO010000132.1 GCA_023133395.1 Candidatus Cloacimonadota bacterium
ATGATAAGGGGATTTCCCAAGTATGAGGTGAATAAGGATATCGGTAAAGTCGGTTTCTGGGGTATCGGACTGAAGCATAGTATAAGCCAATACATTCCATTGGTACCCATCGATATCGCAGTTCAGGGAGTTTATCAATCGCTTTATGTGGGAGATATTATTGAATTGAGCAACCTTGCTTTTAACGCTGAGATTAGTAAAAGGCTGTTAGTGTGGACGTTATATGGTGGCTTGGGCTTCGAACAAACCAAGTTGAAAACCGAATATGAAACAGAAATAATGGTTTATAACGAAGATTCAAATGCTTTCGTTTCTGAACCTCTGGATATTGACTTTGAGATTGAAGGAGATAACAATTTCCGTACTACTTTCGGTATCCGTTACAGCCTGATTCTGCTTAAACTTTATGCAGATTACACGATCTCAAAATATTCCGTATTCAATGTCGGCATCGGGATCTCATTCTAAATGGAATTAACAGATGTAATTTTATCCCGCAGGAGCATACGCAGTTTTACAGAGAAAGAAATCCCATCTGATATTTTAGAAAAAGTATTAGAAGCAGGAAGAGTAGCTCCTTCCTCTCAGAATAAGCAGTGCTGGAGATTTGTAGTAGTTCAGAATGAGGAAATTAGAAAAAAATTAGCTTTTAAAAGTGGTTTTATTGGCAAAGTTAATTTCTTCATAAAAAATGCTCCAGTCATTATTGTTGCCTGTGCTGACCCTTCTAGAAGTGTTCATTTGAATGAACAGGACTACTATCTGGTTGATACTGCAATTGCATTCCAGCAAATGATATTAACTGCATGGAACTATGGGATTGGAAGCTGCTGGCTGGCTGCTTTTAACGAAAAAAAAGTTAAGGAAATTCTTCAGATCCCGGATAAAATCCGTATTGTTACTTTGAGTCCATTCGGCTATCCTAAAGAAAGACCTTCTTTATATGATAAAGCTTTGAAAACTTTTGCAGGAAGTAAGAAAAGATTGCCCTTGGAAAAAATCGTTTGTTATGATAAGTGGGAACTATGAAATAGGAGACTGAATGAAACTTGAAAGAGAATTTATAAAAAAACTACCAAAAGCCGATCTTCATGTTCACCTTGATGGTTCATTACGGATATCTACTATTATTGAACTTGCAAAAAAGCAGAAAGTAAAACTTCCTTCGTATGATGAAGAAACTTTAAAAAAAATTATAGGTAATAGTAAAAAGAAGAGAAGTTTAGATGAATATTTAAAGATATTTAAAATTACTTTAAGTGTTCTTCAAACTGAGGAAGCACTTAAAAGAGTGGCTTATGAACTTGCTGAAGATGCTTCCGAGGAAAATATTCGTTATATGGAAGTTCGATATTCTCCAATTTTACATACAAAGAAAGGATTAAAATTAACAACGATTTCTGAAGCAGTGATTAATGGTCTAAAATCAGCAGAAAAGGTTTTTGATATTAAAACAGGTGTTATAATTTGCGGTATAAGAGAGATGGATCCAACTACGTCTCTGGAATTGGCAAAATTAGCTGTTGCCTATAAAAATAGAGGAGTAATCGGCTTTGACCTTGCTGGTTCAGAATATAATCACCCGGCTAAAGAGCACAAGGAAGCATTTTATCTTGCCCTGAATAATAACATAAATATCACCATTCATGCTGGTGAAGCGTATGGACCGAAAAGTATTCATGAAGCTCTTCATTATTGCGGTACTCACAGGATTGGTCATGGAACAAGATTAATAGAAGATGGAGATTTGCTCAATTATGTGAGTGATCACCGTATTCCTATGGAAATTTGTATTTCCAGTAACCTGCAAACCAGTGCAATTAAGAATATGAAGGAACATCCTCTGAGCTTTTATCTTGATTATGGTTTGCGTGTAACCATAAATACTGATAACCGTCTGATTTCCAATACTACCTTGACTGATGAATATATGATTGCAATCAATGAACTTGGACTGGGTTACCCGGAAGTAAAAAATATTATAATTAATGGTTTCAAAAGTGCTTTTATATCATATAGAGACAGGGTAGTTCTGTTAAATAAAGCCCTTGCAGAAATGGAGACTCTCGAAGAAATTGAGCTTGAAGGAAAAATCAGAATAGAAGAAAAAATATAATCTCGAAAATTGGGAACCAAAGAAAGACCGGAGGAATGTTGGATATTATCTATTTGGTTATTGGATTGTTTGTTGGTGGGTTAGTTATTGGACTTTTTCTCAAATCCAAAATGGGTAAATATGAAGTAAAAACAGAATTACTTGAAAATGGTCTGACTAAAAATGAACAGGAATTAACCGAAGAACGAGAAAAAGCTACTAACTTTCAGTCCGAGATATCAAAGCTGGAAACTGTTAATCAGAACCTGCAGGAAAAACTGGA
>JAGLWO010000133.1 GCA_023133395.1 Candidatus Cloacimonadota bacterium
ATTTCTTTTTCAGAGAGTTTACCTGTAGCGCCTTCTAAAACTTTGTAATAATAATTTGAAAATGAATGAATAACCAGGGCATTCAATCCTGCATTTTCCATTATTTTGATGAATTCAGGAAGGTAGCTTTTCATGATTCCAGTTTTTTACATTTCTGTATTTAAAGATTTATTTTTTCTTCTATCGATATATTTAATTTCTTATTAGCACTTCTATTTTGGTTAACAATAAGTTCTCCCAGAAGTCCAATTGAAAAGAATTGTAAACCAATAATAATCAGCAAGGTTGCCAGGTATAATAAAGGACGATTGTAAAGAGGTTGCCCGAATCCCAACTTCATAATTGTCAGGTAAAGACCGATGATAAGACCTAAAATACTAAACATCGAACCTATTCTTCCAAACAGGTAGAGTGGGCTATGAATATATCCAGTGACCAGTTTTGCAGAAAGTAAATCGAGAAATCCCCGGAGATATCTTTCCATACCATATTTGGTTTTCCCATATTTCCGTGGACGGTGCTCTACAGGAATTTCAGATACTTTGAATCCTTTTGCATAAACCAGGGCTGGAATATACCGATGCATTTCACCATAGATATCAAGCTCTTTTATTACTTCCTTTCTGTAAGCTTTAAACCCGCAGTTGAAATCGTGCAGCTTTAGTTTAAATGCTCCTGAAGTAACTGCATTGAACAATTTGGAAGGAAGTGTTTTTGTAATGGGATCCTTGCGTTTTTCTTTCCAGCCGGTAACAAGATCATATCCTTCTTCAATTTTTCTTATGAAGTTCGGTATCTCCTTCGGGTTATCCTGCAGGTCAGCATCAAGGGTAAAAATTATATCACCTTCCACAATTTCAAAGCCTATATTCAGTCCGGCAGATTTTCCAAAGTTTTTTCTGAACTTAATAACCTTAACATTTTTATCTTTTTTCACAAGTTCTTTCATAACTTCAAAGCTTCTATCAGTACTACCATCATCGATAAAAATAATTTCGTATTTATAGTCTTTGGTATTTTCAATTATCTCTAAATACAGCTGCTTTAAACTCTGATCCTCATTATAGACTGGAATAACAAAAGATAATTTCATAATAACTTCCTTTTTTATTTCTCCTGTTTTTGATTCCTAATTCTCTTCAGAAAAATATATTCACAAAAGACATCAACAGACCCGAAGATATCGGGATCTTAATATTATCATCTACAGGAAATCTGGAGAGCTCTGCCATCGTTGCTACAAATGCTCCGGTTAAAGCTACAATGGGATTCAAAAAAAGTAATGCAAAAATAAAAGTCCCTGCAAAACAGGCAATACTCCCTTCAAGGCTTTTATTAGTTCCCAGAATTTTTCTTTTACCAAATGGTATTCCTATAAGCGCTGCCAGAGTATCTCCAATTGCCAGAAACGATATCGAAACAAACGCAATATCTGAAGGAAAAAACGCAATACACAACATAGCTGATATCATCAGATAAGTTGCTCCGGTAAAATTATGAATCTCGTGCTTGCGGAGCATTATTCCAAAAATATTAAAAAAAATCCTCTTGAACGTTTTATGTTCCAATCTGACAATTTCAATTACTAAAGCTATAATGGTTAATGGTGCTAAAACCATAAATGTAAGCTTTCGATTATAATGGAAAATATATCGGTACGATAGAGGTAAAATGATGGAACTCACATGTATAGTCTTTCGAAAGAATTCTTTTTTTTGATTCTTATTCATTTCATCGCATTTTGCTTACAATAAAAGCTTTTGCAACTTCTATCATAAGCCCGGGATCTCCTTTAACGGCTTCTGTAAATAGAGCTTTAAGGCTGAACTCATCTCTTGGAATTTTCTGGCAGAATTTAATGATTCTATTCAATTTTTCATCGTTCATACGGAGGAATCTTTCCTTCAATTCAAACATAGTCCTCAGAGTATTACCGAGTCTTTTATCCCATTCTCTATGATATTTTTTTAGAAATTTGGCATCAAATCTTTTTGCTTTAACAGCTTCAGCTGCTACTTTGCCAGCTATACTTCCTGCGAGCATTCCCTGTACTACGCCTCCACCGGTAATAGGATTTACCTGCCGGGCAGCATCACCTACAAGCATAATATTATCACGAACTATTTCTTTGAGTGTAGCAGAAATCGGAACCCCACCACAAACTGTATAGGTTATTTTTGCATCTGGAAAGTGTTTCTCAATAAATTCATCCAGGTACACTTTTGGTCCTTTTTCATGGGCAAGGTGTCCTGCAAGACCAATCCCCACATTAGCTGTATTTTCAGACTTGGGAAAGATCCAGATATATCCCCCCGGTGATATTGTACTACCAAAATAAAATTCACAGGCATTTTTTTCCACATCAATATCGGAAAGGGTGTATTGCACACATGTATCAATATCTTCTAATCTTACTGCTGTTTTTATACCAGCCCACCTGCCCACACGTGATTCAACGCCGTCAGCACCAATGACCATATCACACTTTACAGTCCTGATTTCACCAAAATATTTATACTTAATGCCAGCAATCTTATTATTATCCCATACAAAATCCAGGGCATCTGCTTTAGTAATA
>JAGLWO010000134.1 GCA_023133395.1 Candidatus Cloacimonadota bacterium
TTGAATCTTCCACATCGTAGAGTCTGGCAAAGTAAGTTATGATTTCACGAGCTGTTAATCGTACATAAAGACCTGTATCTCCTGATAGAAATCCAAGATTAGCTCTTACTTTTTGGGGACTTTTTAAAAGATCGAATCCCTCGACAGTTGCAGTTCCGGAAGTGGGCTGAAGAACTGTAGAAAGCATCCTCATTGCAGTGGTTTTACCTGCACCGTTTACACCCAGAAGTACTACAATCTCACCTTTTTCTGCAGTAAAGGAAAGATCATTAACAGCATATAGCTTTTCGTTGTTCTTCTGAATAAATACTTTAGTGAGATTTTCTGCAACGATCATATTTCCTCAAAATTACTTTATATAGAAAAGTAGAGACGAAAAATTTTGCGTCTCTACCATAAAACTAAAATAGAAAATTTATGCCTTTGGAATAAAGTCTGTTTTATCATTTATTAAGCGAGCGAATTCTGCAAGTATTTTCACAGCTCCATCAAGGTCTTTAAGTGAAATTATCTCATTTGGAGTGTGCATATATCTATTGGGAATGCTGATGAGACCTGTAGCAACACCTGCTCTTGTAGTCTGGATCGCATTTGCATCTGTGCCTGTACCTCGTGGAGCAGCTTCGATCTGATAATTTACTTTTGTCTTTTGAGCAGATTCCTTTAATAGTTCAAATACTTTGGGATTGATATTTGCACCAACTGCAATTATTGCTCCTTTACCAAGTCCGATATCACCTACAACATTTTTATTCATTCCGGGATAATCGGTTGCATGAGAAACATCGATAGCAATTCCCACATGCGGATCGATACCAAAAGCACTTGTTCTTGCACCGCGCAATCCTATTTCTTCCTGAACAGAAGAAACAGCATAAATATTGGGTGCTACCTTCTCTTTTGCCAGTTCTTTAAGAAGAGCACCTGCAACATATACACCAGCTTTATTATCAGTTGCCTTTGTTGTAACAATGTTCCTTGCAAGAGTTTCCATTCCGGGTGAGAAAGTAATATGGTCACCAACTGATACTTTTTTCTCAGTAGCTTTTTTATCTTTCGCTCCAATATCAATCCAGAGATCCTCCATCTTTGGAGCTTTACCACGTTCTTCCTGTTTCAAAAGATGAATAGGTTTTCTTCCTATTACTCCACGAATCGTCTTTTTCCCATGATAGAGATTAACTCGTATACCTGGAAGTATGTTAGTATCCACTCCACCAATCATTGTAAAATGGATAAAACCGTTTTCATCGATAAACTTAACCATTAAACCAATTTCGTCAGCATGACCAACAACCATAAAACGGAGTTTCCCTGTACCCTTTTTTAGGGCAATAACATTACCATGAACATCGGTTTTCACTTCATCAGCAAATTCCTTAATGAAATTTCTATAAACTTCCTGAGCAGGTTGTTCAAAACCAGAAGGACTGGGAGCAATAACTAAATCTTTAAAAAACTTCTTCAGTTCTTTTTCCATCTTATCTCCTACTATTTATATTAGAATATTTTCAGCTCAGCAATTATTCGCTGTTCCAACAGCAAAAGGATTTACAGTTTTCTTTTCTTCCTTTTGGGGTTTTTCAAGGGGAACCATACAGAGAAATTTAAGGACTTTATCTCCTGTATTCTTATAATTATGTTTCATATGGGGTTCAACATAGATAACATCTCC
>JAGLWO010000135.1 GCA_023133395.1 Candidatus Cloacimonadota bacterium
CATCAACATTTTCTTTGATCTTTTTCGCCATTTCCCATGTTCTTCCTTTGGGAACGAACATATGTTGGAAAAACCAGGGTGGAGTCGAACAAACAGTTCCAGCAGAAATATGAAGAGCAGCGATGCCGTTTTCTTCCAGAATCCTGGAGAATTTGATCATCTCGGGAAGTTTTATCCCATTTTCTGTCATCTCATCTCCACTTAAGCGAGCAATCACAGGAATATCTACAGCTTGTTTAACCGCTTTCAATATTTCAAGAGGAAATTTTATTCTGTTTTCAAAATGTCCACCATATTCATCGTTTCTGTCATTAACTGCTGGTGAGATGAATTGAGCCATTAAATAGCCGTGACCAAATTGTAATTCTATAATATCAAAATTTGATTTTTTTGCTCTAATTGCAGAATCAGCGAACAATTTTGAGATTTCTTTCATTTCTTCTTTTTCCAATTTTCGTGGAACTGCTCCACCACTTTCGCAGGCTCGAGCAGTAGAAGAAACATAATAATTCCTAGGTATTTTGGGATTTGCCATTCTTCCCGGATGATTCAAATGAGCAATGGCTTTTGAACCTTTATCGTGTAAAAGTTCCGTTAATTTCTGTAAACCTTCGATCTTGTCATCGTTATCTATGCCTAATTGAGTTGGAATTTCTCTTAATCCTTTATCGAGATAAAAAGGTTCTGGAATAACAGCTCCCAGAAATTGACTTCTTTCTTTATAAAAAGCAAGATGTTTATCATTGATTTTTCCATTTTCGCTATACCCAAGTTTTATTGGTGCAAAGATAAATTGATTTTTTAAATTTAACATTTTTCCTCCAATTAATTTTTCAAAAGCATCTGAAATTTTTCCATTTCCAAAAAAAGTTTCATTTCTCTTTCTTCTAATCTTTTTATTCCCTTTTTACCGATTTTATTAGAAATAATAACATCACAATCGCTGATAATCTCGTATACATCTAAAGTTTTTAAAGAATGCAAGGTATTTTCAAAAGGATTATTTCTTTTTTCGATAAATATAACTTCTTTATCATTAAGGGAATAAATACGAAATTCTTTTGCTTGACCTAACATCTTGGGAAAGATCGTTTTCCCGTTATTTGTAGGAATAGCAATTTTTATATTTTTCTTCATAACGATTTTTTTGTTCCCAGCAATCTTACATACTTATGTAAAAAGAGAAATT